>NZ_KV830892.1:115064-166423 GCF_001836905.1 Rothia sp. HMSC062F03
GGTCGGCTCGGCGCTCTTCGACGGCTCCGGAGTGGGCTCAGCAGTTTTCGACGGCTCGGGGGTGGGCTCGGCAGTCTTCGACGGTTCCGGAGTCGGCTCGGCACTCTTCGAAGGCTCGGGGGTGGGCTCAGCAGTCTTCGACGGTTCCGGGGTCGGCTCGGCGCTCTTAGAAGGCTCGGGGGTGGGGTCCGCACTCTCAGAAGGTGCCGGAGCGGCCTCCTTGGTCGGCTCAGCACTCTCGGACGGGGTCGGCTGGGCATCAGAAGTAGCGCGAGGGGATGCCTCAGCATCGGCCGTCGCGGAGGAAGTAGCTTCAGTGGTAGGCCATGCACTCACCGTAGCTAGGGTAGGAACTGTAGTCTGCGAATGTTCGTCAACGGCGGGGTCTAGGGTTTGGTCTGCAGCGTTTTCGGGGTGCACCGGTACCTGGGCGGCATCCTGTATATCCTGCGCAAACGAGGCTACAAAGGGGCTTCCGGAAGCAACCAGTGCTGTCGCCAGACTCGCAGAGACCACCTTACGGTTTCGTTTTCCCAAAAGGTTGTCCTTGACTTTCTGATATTTCGTGAGTGAATAGGTATCCCATCAGTGAGCGACGGAACACCATCAGTTATTCTACCGAATTAGCGGATTCTTTCCTGTCTATCTTATCGCTTTGGGTATGTCTTCGGGGCTTGTCATGAATTTTTACGACCGCTTATCCGGGTTTATTACCCTTTGCGGGCGCTACATTCACTTGCGAGAAAATTTGCGTTACCCCTAATCGGTATGCACTTTTACTCGATAAATCGCAAAGGCATCCTAAAAGTATAACCGTCAAGTGATTTTTCACACCAGAGAAATTAGAATGTCTCTCATATATTCTTGAGAATCCCCCTGCGGCTCGGCCGGTGGGGCGCGATGGCTCCGAGAGAGCGCACACAAGCCGGGGCACCGTACGGAAGACAGAATACGGTGCCCCGGCTAATGCAGAAACTAGCGCAGACCCAGGGGGCGTTCCATCGCCAGGGTCAGCAGCTCGCTAATCAGGTCAGTGTAGGAAATACCGGTGTTCTCCCACATGGTCTTGTACATCGAAATCGGGGTGAAGCCGGGCATGGTGTTCACCTCGTTGATGACCAGGCGGCCGTCCTCGGTGTAGAAGAAGTCCGCACGAGACAGGCCCTCGCCATCCAGCGCCAGGAACGCCTTCACAGCCAGCTCACGCAGACGATCCTGCACATCCTGCGGCAGGTTCGCAGGGCACACGGTCACAGCGGAGGACTCAGAAACGTACTTCGCCTCGAAATCGTAGAAGCCGTGGTCCTGGTCCACAACCTCGATCTCGCCGGGGTAGGATGCGCGGGGCATCTCGCCGTGGTGGCCGTCCAGCACGGCGCACTCAATCTCGCGGCCCACAATACCCGCCTCAATGATGATCTTCGGGTCGTGGCGGCGAGCCTCCTCGATGGCGGGCACGAGCTCCTCCACCGAATCCACCTTGGTGATGCCGAAGGAAGAACCTGCGCGGGTCGGCTTCACGAACATGGGGAAGCCCAGCTTCAGCACGCGCTCCAGAATCTGCTTGCGGTCCTCGTGCTCCCACTGGCGGTTGGTGACAACCTCGTAGGGGCCGACCTCCAGGCCGGCGGACTCGAAAGCAACCTTCATGAAGTGCTTATCCATGCCCACGGCTGAGGCGGTCACTCCGCAACCCACGTAGTGCAGGTCGGCCATCTCCAGCAGACCCTGCACGGTGCCGTCCTCACCGAAGGGGCCGTGCAGCAGCGGGAACACAACGTCCACCGGTGCGGTGCGGGTAACGTTACCCTCAGCATCCACCAGGGTCAGGCGGGAATCGCCGGCGCCCATCGGCAGGAACACCTGCTGGGTACCCTCGGGGAACTCTGCGGTACCGCGAGTGCCGGCGGTCAGCTCGGCAAGCTGCTGCTCGTCGGTCAGGTACCAGCGGCCGTCACGGGTAATACCGATAGTGATGACGTCGTAGGCGGTGCGGTCAATAGCGCCCAGCACGCCGGCGGCGGTGATGAGCGAAATGGGGTGCTCGGAGGAGCGGCCACCGCACAGCAGGGCGACGGTCTTCTTCTCGGTCATGTGTTTCTCCTAGTCAATGTTCCCCTACCATTAGGTCCGGAAGGTGGAACGGCAATGCATCAATAATCCTAACGCACGAATACCGTCGCGGTCACTGATGCGTTCCTCACGCACCGGTTTTCCGCAACGGTATCCGTCCTTGGATGTTTACATTCAATCTTCTTCTAGTATGTCCTGGCACACAACCCGAATCAAGGGGTGCCAGCACATCAGAAAGCTTTAACCCTAGTGCCCCTCGTGCTTGAGGCGGCGGCCCAGCAGCTTCGGGGCGAGGTCCTCAATGCTGATGCGGCCCGAAAGCACCGCCACCACGGCCTCCACGATAGGCATTTCCACGCCGTGGCGGCGAGCCAGCTCGGCCACCACGGGAGCCGACTTAATCGACTCGGCCGTCTGACTCATGTGCTCGTGCAGGCGGTCGGGGGCAACACCCTCGGCCAGCAGGCGGCCGGCCGTGTGGTTACGAGACAGCGGCGAAGAGCAGGTCGCAATCAGGTCGCCCATGCCGGCCAGTCCGCTCATGGTCGAGGCCTCGCCACCCAGCGCCACCGCCAGGCGGGTAATCTCCGCCAGGCCGCGCGTCATGATGGAGGCCTTCGAATTATCGCCGTAGTTGCGGCCCTCGCAGATACCCACGCAGAGGGCAATCACGTTCTTGACCAGGCCGCCGATTTCGGTGCCGACCACGTCCGTGTTGGTGTAGGGGCGGAAGTAGCCGCAGGCAATGGCCCGGGCTACGGCCTCGGCCACGGGCAGGGTGCGGGCCGCCACGACGGAGGCCGTGGGCTCCTCCCCCATAATCTCGGTCGCCAGGTTCGGTCCCGAGAGCACGCACACGCGGTGCGGAATGTGGCCGATCGCGCGCACATCCGCGCCGCGCATCGCGAGGGCCTCCTCCAGCTCCTCGGTAATGACCTGCGACATGCGCAGACCTGTGCCGGTTTCCAGGCCCTTGGCCAGGGAGACCAGCAACGCATCCGGTTCGATGAAGCGGGCGTAGTTCTGCAACTGCGAGCGCAAAACCTGTGCCGGCAGAGCCAGGACCACCAGGTCCGCCCCGGTCAGCGCCGAGGGCGCGTCCGCGGTGAAGTGCAGGTTGTCGGGGAGCTTAATGCCCGGGAAGTAGCGGGAGTTCTCGCGGGTGCGTTCGCACTCGGCCATGGCCTGCTCGTCGCGACCGATGAGGGTCACGCGGGTGTCGTCGCCGCGCTCGCGAGCGGCGTCCGCCGCGATCTTGGCGAAGGCCGTGCCCCAGCTACCCGCGCCGAGAATCGCAATGGATTCCACGGTGGGTGAGAGGGTGAACTCGGGGCTCGGTGCCGGGGTTCGTCCAAAGAAGCTCATGGGAACCTGTCTCTCTCGCGCTTCCCCACGGATGCGGGGTGCGGGCATTGGTGTGGCTGGTAGGGGGAGGGTGCGAGCCGGAATCGCGCGGGCAGCCGGGGCGAAGGTCTACTTCGCGTCCGGTTCGCCGAGGGCGCCGCCGACAGGACCCGAGGGGGTGCCGGGGGCTTCGCGGCGCTTGGTGCGCGGGTTCCAGCGTCCCTCGGGGGCCTTCTCTCCGCGGATTTCCTCGAGTTCGGCGGTGATGGCGTCCAGCATCGCGTCGGTGACCACGCCCAGCTCGGTGCGGGTGTGCTTCGCCTCCGGGCTGGGGTCGGCCACGAGGGAGGCGATGTCGAGGGCCGGTCCGACCTTTACTTGCACGGTCTTGCGGGGGAAGAGCGAAACCTTGCGCTTTTCCTTCACGCGACCGTCCTCGCCGGGCTCATCCACATAGCCGAGAATCTGTTCGTCGCCCCAGTGCGCCACCGGGTAGACGGGCGCGCCGGTGGACAGGGCCAGACGAGCCGCGCCGGTGCGGGCCTGCATGGGCCACAGCTGCGGGTCATGGGTGGTGGTACCCTCGGGGAAAATCACGACGGCGCCGCCGGCCTCCACGACCTTGCGAGCGGTAATCAGTGACTTGCGGGCATCCACCGAGCCGCGCACCACGGGGATGTGCGCGAGCTTGCGCATGATGTAGCCGAGCACGGGAGCGCGGAAGAGCGAGTCCTTCGCCAAGAAGCGCGGCAGGGCTCCGTTGACGAACGCGGGGAAAGCCACGGTGACCGGGTCGAGCTCGGTCGTGTGGTTGGCAACGATGATGTACCCGCCATTCTTCGGCAGGTTCTCGCGGCCGGTAATTTCGACGCGCGCGATGAGCTTGTACACCCCGCGCGCTGCGTTACCGAGCACCTTGTAGAGCGCATCGCCGTAGGCGGTGGGTTCAATTTCCGGCAGTGCCTTCTTTCCCTTCTGCCCGCTCATTAGCCCTGGACCTCAACTTCCTCGGGCTCCACCACGACGATGGCGGCGTCCGGCTTGGGGGCCTTGGAAGCCTTGCGCTTGAGTACCTCAAAGTTTGCGCCCAGGTTCTTGAGCTTCTGCTCAAAGTTCTCGTAGCCGCGGGCAATCAGCTCAACACCGCTCACGTGAGAGGTACCCTTGGCGGTCAGCGCCGCGATGATGTGGGAGAAGCCGCCGCGCAGGTCGGGAACCTCGATGTCGGCACCGGTCAGCGGGGTGGGGCCGGAGATGATGGCGGAGTGGCCGTAGCCCTTACCCTCGAAACGGCAGGGTGCGCCGCCCACGCAATCGCGCATCACCACAATGTCGGCGCCCATCTGCTTGAGGGCGTTGGTAAAGCCGAAGCGCTCCTCGTACACGGTCTCGTGCACGATGGAGGCACCCTTAGCCTGGGTCAGCGCCACGACGAGCGGCTGCTGCCAGTCAGTCATGAAGCCGGGGTGCACGTTGGTTTCAAAGACGATGGGCTTGAGCTCTGCGCCGGGGGTGCGACGGGCGGGGTGGGTGAAGCGGATGCCCTCGTTGGTCACCTCGTACAGGCCGCCCATCTTGCGGAACTGGTTCAGGAACGCGGTCATGTCCTTCTGAGCCGCGCCGCGCACGAAGATGTCGCCGCCGGTGGCCAGGGCCGCGGAGGCCCAGGAAGCGGACTCGTTGCGGTCGGGCAGGGAGGTGTGGTCGTAGCCGGTCAGCTCGTCCACGCCCTCGATGACGATGGTGCGGTCCTCGTTGATGAAGATGATGGCGCCCATCTTCTGCAGCACGGCGATGAGGTCAATAATCTCGGGCTCAATCGCGGCGTTGCGCAGAACGGTCTTGCCCTTGGCGCGCACGCCGGTGAGCAGAACCTGCTCGGTAGCGCCTACGGAGGGGTAGTTCAGCACGATCTCGGCGCCCTTCAGACCCTCTTCGGGCACGATCAGGGTGGTGCCGGTCTCGTCGTCCTTCTCGACGACGGCGCCGAACTTACGCAGCGCGGCCATGTGGTAGTCGATGGGGCGGTCACCGATCTTGCAGCCGCCCAGGTTGGGGATGCGCGCGGTGCCCAGGGTATGCAGCAGCGGGCCCACCATCAGAATCGGAATACGCGAGTTACCGCCGAAGAGCTGAATCTCCTCCGCGTTCTTGGCCGCGGTGGTCGCGTCCTGGGCGGGGTTGAGGGTGAGAACACCGGACTCGGGATCATAGTCAACCTTCGCACCGTGCAGTTCGACCAGGGTGGTAACGATCTCCACGTCGCTCAGGTCGGGGACGTTGCGCAGGGTCGAGGGGGTCGAACCGTGTAGTGCTGCGACCATCGCCTTGGGCACCAGGTTCTTGGCGCCGCGTACGTGAACCTCACCGACGAGCGGGGTGCCACCTTCGATGCGAAGCTTGCTGATGTTCTCAGTCATTAAAAATCCTTTGGAGCGTCGGTCGGTGCGACCCGAACCGGAAAACCGTGTGTAACTGCGCCAGCGTTGTGTACGTGCCGTGCCTTCGAGCGCGAAGGTGAAACGGGCGCATATATTCATCATTATTCTAAGCCCCAGTGTAAAGGTGCTCCAAACAAGGAAGGACGTTCCCCCGTAGTGGGCCCACTATGCGGAGAGTGCACCTCTGATACGCGGCGCTACGCCTGCCTCGCTCCCCCGCCCCGCCAGACAGATTGTGGTGCTTGGCGGCACGGATACCACCTCGCGGATTCGACGCTTGACGTTTCTGAGGTACCTGGGTGCGGTCAAGACCTCGCCCCGAAAAATACTTGAGAAAACGCTTGGAAAAATAAGTCAACATACCTGAAAATTCATTACATTGCAAATAAATACGGGATTGGGGCTAAATATATCGTCGAAAACCCTGAACATAACCCGGAACTTGAACCTTACTCGCGTTTCACCCCTACAATAACGTGCGCAGCTGCACCTGCGCGCTACACCGAAAGAACCCCATGAAATACAATCACGCATCACAAAACACCGCACATCACACCGATTCCCGAACCACCGGCACCCGAGCCGTAGCATCGCCGAAGATGTCGCGCCGCAACCTCGTTCGGGGAGCTGCCTGGAGCACCCCCGTCATTCTCGCAAGCTCCGCCATCCCGGCGTGGGCAGCTAGCGTCGAGGCCTGCATCCCCGCCCTCTCCCTCAAGCCCGCTGCCACCGGCTACGACGACGTGAAGGGGGCCTACAGCGAATGGATCGTTCCGCAGGGCACCGGCCGCGTGCGTTTCGATCTGATTGGCGGCGCAGGCGGAGCCACCTCCTCCTTTACCCCCTCGTACCTTGCCGAAGAGACTAACTCCTACCTCATCGGCGGAGGCGCGGGTGCCCAGCTCAGCGGCATCCTGAAGGTCTCGGAGGGCGATATCCTGCGCGTCTGGGCCGGCAACGGCGGCGTCGGTGCCGCATCCGGCACCCGCCCCGCACTCGGCGGCGGCGGTTACGCGGCGGGCGGCGACTCCACCGGCTCCAGCACGCAAATCGGCCAGGCGCAGACCCCCGAAAGCACCTCCGGCATCGTCTACGGAGCCTCCGGCGGCGGCTCCTCCGCTATCGAGCTGGTCCGCAACGGCACCGTCACCGTGGTAGCCGTGGCCGGCGCTGGCGGAGGCGGCGCGCAGTTCGCGACCCTCGCAAGCCACTTCGCGGTCTTTTCGGAAGCCCCCGATGACCAGCTCAACCCGGCCATGCGCATTGCCGCAGATGGTGCCGGCACCGCTATCGGCGGCGGCAACGCCGGGGCCGACGCGAGCCAGGATAACGACGGCCAGGGCGGCATGCTCATGGCGAGACCCTACCAGATTCTCCACCCCGTCACCACCTGGGACGAAGACATGGACCTGCGCATCAGCGTCACCGGAGGCACCCCGGGCCGCGCGGGCGTACCCGGCACGACCGGAGAGGCCCTCATCGGCGTACTCGGCGCCGATCGTCAGCTGACGCTCAAGGACATGAAGACCCCCTGGTTTGAGAACGTCGATTTCCCGCCCTACTACAGCTACGACGGCGACTCCGTGGTCACCGGCGTCAAAGGCACCGGAGGCTCCGAGGCTACCTCCGGGTACAAGGGTCGAGGCGGCTCTGGTGCCCTCATCGCCCACGATCAGGATAGGTTCAGCCTGACCAGCATCGCCTCGGGTGGCGGCGCTGGATACGGCGGCGGCGGCGCGGCTCTGAACATCTGGACGGCCGCCACCTACTTTGACGACGTCTTCGGCCGCCAGGTGCAGTTCAGCGAGGGAGGCAGCATCACCTCCGTCACCGCGATGAGCAGCGGCGGCGGCGCGGGCGGCAGCTACATCAACCACGAGCTGGTGAGCGACTTCAGCCTGTCCACCGCAAAGAACGCGAACTCGCAGGTGGGCGTGCGCTCCCCCGGCTCGGTGCAGCTGTACACCTGCTCGGAGAACGCATCCCTCGCTTCCCCCATCACGGGAGAGGCCGCCTAACGCTATTCCGCGGTATTCCACGCGCATGACAAAAGCTCGGGGCGGTCACCTTTTCGGTGACCACCCCGAGCTTTTAGCTATTCGGTACTCTCGCGGCAGCGAGGTGAAGGCGTTTAGAGCTCCTGAGTGCGCGGCATCCAGGAGGGGCGCTTCGCCTCGTACGCCTCGATGGCGTCAATGTTCTGCAGGGTCAGGCCGATGTCGTCCAGGCCCTCCATGAGGCGCCAGCGCACGTAGTCGTCAATCTCGAAGGGAACGACCAGCGCACCCACGGTCACGGTCTTCGACTCCAGGTCGACCGTGATTTCGGTGCCGGGCTCGTGCTCCAGGGCCTTCCAAATCAGCTCGATGTCATCCTGGGCGACCTGGGCGGTCACCAGGCCCTGCTTGCCCGAGTTACCGCGGAAAATATCGGCAAAGCGAGCGGAGATAACGACCTTGAAACCGTAGTCGCGCAGCGCCCACACGGCGTGCTCACGCGAGGAACCGGTGCCGAAGTCGGGGCCGGCCACCAGAACGCTACCGTGCTTGTAGGGCTCCTGGTTCAGGATGAACTCGGGGTCCTTGCGCCAGTTGGCGAAGAGCGCGTCGTCGAAGCCGGTCTTGGTCACGCGCTTGAGGTAGACCGCGGGGATAATCTGGTCGGTATCAACATTCGAAGAACGCAGCGGTACGCCGATACCGGTGTGCTTAATAATGGGTTCCATAATGGCTCTCCTTTATAGCGTCGGTGGCGTATTACGCCAGAACGTCGGACGGTGCGGACAGGGTACCGCGCACGGCAGTTGCGGCGGCAACCACCGGGGAGACCAGGTGGGTGCGGCCACCCTTGCCCTGGCGTCCTTCAAAGTTACGGTTCGAGGTGGAGGCGCAGCGCTCGCCGGGGGCCAGCTGGTCGGGGTTCATGCCCAGGCACATGGAGCAGCCGGCGAATCGCCAATCGGCGCCGAAGTCCTTGAAGACCTTGTCCAGGCCCTCTTCTTCGGCCTGTGCGCGCACCTTCTGGGAGCCGGGCACGACCATCATGCGCACGTTTTCGGCGATGGTGCGGCCGCGCACGATGTCGGCCGCGGCGCGCAGGTCCTCGATGCGGGAGTTGGTGCAGGAACCCAGGAAGACGACGTCCACGGGGATTTCCTTCATGGGGGTACCCGCCTCCAGGCCCATGTACTCGAGGGCGCGGGTTGCGGCAACCTTGTCGTTCTCGTCTTCAAAGTCGTCGGGGGACGGCACGGACTGGCTCAGCGGCACGCCCTGGCCGGGGTTGGTGCCCCAGGTAACAAAGGGCTCGAGCTCGTCGGCGTTGATGAAGATTTCCTTGTCGAAGACGGCACCCTCGTCGGTGGGCAGGGTCTTCCAGTACTCCACGGCCTTGTCCCACTCTTCACCCTTGGGGGCGTGCGGGCGGCCCTTGATGTACTCGAAGGTGGTCTCGTCGGGGGCGACCATACCGGCGCGTGCACCCGCCTCGATGGACATGTTGCACATGGTCATGCGGCCCTCCATGGAGAGGGAGCGGATGGCGGAACCGCGGTACTCGAGCACGTAGCCCTGGCCGCCGCCGGTGCCGATCTGCGCGATGACGGCGAGGATGATGTCCTTAGCGGTCACGCCGGGCTTGAGGGTGCCTTCAACGTTGATGGCCATGGTCTTGAAGCGTGCCAGGGGCAGGGTCTGGGTGGCCATGACGTGTTCCACCTCGGAGGTGCCGATACCGAACGCGAGAGCGCCGAACGCACCGTGGGTGGAGGTGTGGGAGTCACCGCAGACGATGGTCATGCCGGGCATGGTCAGGCCGAGCTGCGGGCCGACCACGTGCACAATACCCTGTTCCTTGTCGCCCAGGGAGTGGATGCGCACGCCAAATTCCTTGGCGTTGCGGCGCAGGGTCTCAATCTGGGTGCGGCTGGTCAGGTCGGCGATGGTGCCGAAGATGTTGTCGGTGGGGGTGTTGTGATCCTCGGTGGCGATGGTCAGGTCGAGACGGCGCAGGGGGCGGTTCTCGATGCGCAGGCCCTCGAAGGCCTGGGGCGAGGTCACCTCGTGCAGAAGCTGCAGGTCGATGTAGAGCAGGTCGGGCTTGCCGTTTTCGCCGGGGACGACAACGTGGGCGTCCCAGACCTTTTCGGCGAGGGTGCGCGGACGAGCGTCCGCGGGGTGTGCGTTCTGTTCGCTAGTCATAGTTTCTCCTGCTGTGATGCGTTGCTGCGGTGTGGGGCGCGATGGCCGAGAGGCGGTTCGGGCTTTTGGGCTCGGACTTCCGGAACGGCAGGTGGGGAGCGGATTATGTACCCGCAACTACCGTTAAACCAGTATTTTCCTACGGCGTGTCGCATAAATTTTCATGAGTTCTTAGCCCGTGAGACGGGCCGAAACTCACTCCGAACACCCCGTGTTTTTGTGTGGGCTTCATCCGTGAACCTATCAAAAATTCACGAATTTTCCCGGTATCGAGCGGGGATTTTCGCATATTTTCGACGATAAACCCACACAAACACTTATTATGAAACATTCATAATTTACACCGAAGGCGGTCCTTCAATCTTCGACTCTGCACACCTATGAGTCCACAAAGTCCGGGTTATCTTTCATATTCTGAGATAGAATGAAGGAATGACTCCTTCCGCATCACGTTTCAGCGCACACGGAATGCGTCACGTCAACGCATCCACACAACACAACGCACCGATCATCGACCCCGTCAAGCCGCCCGAGCACATGAACGCAGATGAGCAAGTGGTAGAGGTACACTCCCACGGTTCCTCCGGCGTGGGTGTGCTCGACAAGGCCACGCTCATCCTCGACTGCCTCGAGGCCGGCCCCGTCTCCCTGGGCGATCTCGTCAAGGCCACCGGCCTGGCACGCCCCACCGCGCACCGCCTCGCCGTGGCCCTGGCCCACCACCGCCTCGTGGCCCGCGACGTGCAGGGCCGCTTCATGCTCGGCCCGCGCCTGACCGAGCTGGCCTCCGCTACGATTTCTGACGAGCTCACCACCGTGGCCAACCCGA
The DNA here is from genome assembly GCF_001836905.1 of Rothia sp. HMSC062F03. Lineage (NCBI taxonomy): Bacteria > Bacillati > Actinomycetota > Actinomycetes > Micrococcales > Micrococcaceae > Rothia > Rothia sp. HMSC062F03. Next base: position 125,951 of record NZ_KV830892.1, read on the forward strand.
TTCTGCAGCAGCTCAGCATCGACGCCGACGAGTCCACCCAGCTGTACCGCCGTCAGGGCGATTGGCGCGTATGCGTCGCGACCGCCCCCCGCCCCTCCGGCATGCACGAGTCCATCCCCCTGGGCACCCAGCTGTCCATGCAGGCCGGCTCCGCCGCACAGGTGCTGCTGGCGTGGGAAGACCAGAACCGCATCGTCGAGGGCCTGCGCGACGCCCACTTCAGCGCCGCCATGCTCGCGGCCGTGCGCCGCATCGGCTGGGCACAGTCCGTGGGCGAGCGCGAACGCGGCACCGCCTCGGTTTCGGCCCCCGTGCGCGCACCCGGCGGCAAGGTGATTGCGGCCGTGTCCATCTCGGGCCCGATCGACCGCATGACCCGTCAGCCCAACCGCAACTACCCCGAGCTGGTCTTCAAGGCCGCGCACGCCATCACCGAGGGCCTGCGCGAGCTTTCGGCCTCGCACGAACACGTTGACAGCGAGGCGGAAACCCCCGCCGATCCCAACGAGGTCGGCTAGTTTCAGCGGCACCTCGCAGAAACAGCATTGTGCAGACTAATAGTCCCTCCCCACATTTTCCGGCGGGGAGGGACTATTCGTATTCGGGCTGGCGCGCGCCGGGGCTGGGCTGGTGGGTGCCAGCGCTGGGCTCCGAGTCAGCACCCCCTGGTATAGGCGCCGGCCTGAGAGGTCCCGACTATCCCGCTAGGGCCGGATCTCGAGTGCCGAACGGTAGGCCTGCAGGCGCTGAGCCTCCGCCCGCACGGGCTCGATGACGCAGGAGCGGACCGCCTCCTCGACCCCAGCGTTCAGGCGGACGCGCAGGCGGCGAGCGTAGCGTCGGGCACCCCAGGCCGTCAGTAGCCGCCCCAGTCCGGCGGCGGCAATGCCCAGCAGCACGCCCAGGATGACGAGCTGGGTCGGCAGGGGCACCGGGAACCCCTCGGGGGCAGGAGGCGGCGGCAGCTGAATCTGCAGATAGCCCAGCCCCGCGATGAGGGTCAGCCAGGCCACGCCCACCAGGGCGCTGAGCAGAGCCAGCCACTGCAACACGTTGAAGACCGCCCACGGGGCACGCTGGCGGCCGCGCGTGTAGTCGATGCGCGCGATGTCACGCTCAATCAGGGTCGGCAGCTCGGACTCCCGCGAGAGGGCTGCCTCGCCGAGGGAGCGCTTCCAGGGTTCGCCTACGTTCTGTCCCATGCGCGAGCCGTAGCGGCGCACCGCGTTGGCCGTGTTTGCCTTCTGCGCGGCGCTCAGCGGGGGCAGCGAAGGGGCCACGAGCTCGGGCGCGGAATCCTGGGCGTACCCGCCCAGCATCCCGGGGTTCGAGGCCCCGGCACCCTTCTCGCGCCCGCCCTTCGCGTCGCTCTTTGTGCCGTTCTTTCCCTCAGAACCGGTTCCGAGGTGAAGGCGGCGCAGGGGGTCGGCCTTCAGGCGTCCCACCCAGCGCGTGGCGATCCAGCCGGTGCGGGTGCGGGCCGCACGGCGGTACGACTCGGTGGCCGCCTCCAAAACCTGGGCGGCGGGGCTCGCATCGTAGCAGGCCTGCGTCAGCTCCCGCTCGGCGTTCAGCGCGTAGGTTCCGGCCAGGACCGTCCCCTCTCCCCCGGCGTAGGCGCGCAAATCGTTGGCGATGGCGTGCAGCTGGGCGTCCGTGCTCTGCAGCGAGGCACTCTTCGCGGCGGCCACCTGAGCCAGCAGATCGCGGAGCGCGTCCATTCCCTCACCGGTTCGGGCCGAGACAGCCAGGGGCGGAGCCAGCAGGTGCCGGTCGGTACCTTCGGCCTGCATCAGGTGCGTCAGGGAGGCCAGCACGGCGGGCACCTCGGAGGGCTCAAGCTTATCGGCCTGGTTGAGAACGCAGAGGGTCTGCGCGCCGGAGGCGGCCAGCGGCACCATGAACTCGCTGTGAATCACCGCATCGGCGTACTTCTGGGGGTCGACAACCCAGACGAGCACATCCACGTAGCGCATCATGCGGGCGGCAATCTCGCGGTTGGCGGTGGTGACGGAATCGAAGTCGGGCATGTCCAGCAGAATTAGGCCGCCGGTGCGGGTGCGGGTTTCGCCGCGGCCCACCATGCGCCGGATGCGGTTGAAGAGGCCCGGGGCCGGCTCGGTCACCGCGTTGGGGGCGGACTGCGCGCTCGCGGCGTTCTGAGTCTGTCCCTCGACGTCCCGGATAAATTCCGTGCTCTGGGGGTACACGCGGTTCTCGATGCCCAGCCAGTCCAGCAGTTCGTCGCTGTCCTCGGCGCCCCAGACGGCGGCCTGCACCGCGGAGGTCGTGGGGCGCGTGGGCGCCGAGCGGGCGATGGGGTACCCCGCCACGGCGTTGAAGAGCGTGGATTTGCCGCTGCCGGTCGCGCCGAAGAAGCCGATGATGGTGTGCTCGGTGGAGAGCTCGCGGCGGCGGCTCAGGCGTTCGAGGGCCTCGGAGGCTTCGAGCACCACGGATTCGGGGAGGCGGTCGCGGCCGTAGTCCAGCGCGTCGTTGAGGCTCGCGACGGCCCGGGCAAAGGTTGAGACGGCCCGGGGAGCCTGGGGTTCCGCCGGCGGGTTCGGGCGGTCACCTCGGGGGTTGTGGGTGGTCATAGTGGGCTTTCTGGAAGGTCTGGTGGGTTTTGGCTGGGAGCTAAGAACCGCTGCCGGGAAAAGGTGGTTCCTGTGGCTAGGCGCTCTCGGCGGTCATGGCCTCGGCAAGCGATTGCACGCTGCGGGCCGCGTCCCAGACCGTTTCGGCGGGCACTTCGGGTTCGGTTTCCGCCAACAATTCGGTGAAGGGGCGTCCGTGCTCGCGTAGCAGGGCACCCATGCGTTCGAGCAGGTCGGTGCGGGCCCGGGTGGCCATGCGGCGCACGGCGTCCTCGCCGAAGATGGATTCGAGGAGCTTGGCGCCGACCACGCCGCTACCGCCGGCGATGCCGACCTCCACGCCGGTGAGACCTCCCGTGAGGCTGAACGCGGCGACCATCATGAGCACGGCCACGGCGTTGACGCTCAGCGAAAGGAATCGGGCGCGCTGGCGCTTGCCGGCGCCCTCCTCGCGAATCATGTCGAGCACCGAGGCCTGCCAGAGGCGGATTTCCGCGGCCACGGCGGCCGAGAACTCTTCCTCGGGCGTGGCGCCGGCGGTCGGGGCGGGGGCCGCGTCCAGCCGGTGCAGCAGGGAGCGGCCGGCACGGGTCGAACGCCAGCGGGCGCGGGTGCCTTCGGAGGCTCGGGAGGCCGCATCCACGACCACGGCGTAGATGCCGCTTTCGAGAGCGTCCTCGACCTTCTGCGCGGCGGCGGGTTGGCCCCGCAGCGCCGAGCCCACGCGGTCGCGCAGGCGGCCGATGGTGCTGTCCAGGGAGCGGAAGAAGTCGCCGGTGCCCACGAAGTCGTGCCAGCGAGAGAGCACCTCGCCGCGCAGCAGCGAGCCGTCCGAGAGCGCCGCGTCGATACCCGCCAGGGCCTTTTCGTACTCTTCGGAGGCGACCTGGGCCAGGGCGCGATGGGAGGCCTGCTGCCCCTCCTGCTCGAGGGCGAGGGTGCGCAGATTCCGGGCGAGCGTCTCGACGGTTCCTGCAAGCGTCGTGCGGGCGATGGCGGCGCGGGCGGGCGCGTCGGCCCCGAGCTCGCGAATCCACAGGGTGAGCGGGGCCAGGCTGATGGGGTTGATAAGCCCTCGATCGTCGCGCGGCTGCTCGGTCACGCTGTGGATCAGCACGGCCTCGATCCCGGCCTCGCGGAGCATGCGGCGCAGGTCGGTCTCGATGGCTTCTTCGTCCCCTTCGGGAACGCGGTTGAGCACCACGGCGATTGCGATGGAGCGCGCGGCCGCCGCGTGGAGCAGTTCCCAGGGCACGGCGTCGGCGTAGCGGTTGGCGGTGGTGACGAAGAGCCACAGATCGGCGGCGGAAAGCAGTTCCTTGGCCAGGGTGCGGTTTTCTTCGGAGACCGAGTCGATATCGGGCGCGTCGATGAGCGCGATGCCGCGCGGCAGGGCCGCCGTGGGTACGGGCACGAGCGCCTGCGGAACCAGCGGGTCGGCACCGGGCAGGCCCTCCCCCTTCTGCACGCGGGTGCGGGGCAGGGTCGGCAGAAAACGGTCGGGGGTCAGGGCGGCCTCGTCTTCGGCGCGGTAGAGCAGCACGGGGTGGCGGGTGGTGGGTCGAATCGCGCCGGATTGGGTGAGGGGTTCGCCCAACAGGGTGTTGACCAGGGTGGATTTGCCGGCGCCGGTGGATCCGCCAACCACGATGGTAAGCGGGCTGTCCATGCTGGCGCTGCGGGGCAGGATGTAATCGTCAAGCTGCCGGGCCATGGAGGCGATTAGGGCCCGGGCGGAGGCTGTGTCTATCGTTGCGGAGGCGGCCTCGCGAGCGCCGCCGTGCCCCTCCCGAGGAAGGCCGGTTTCTTCGGGGTCGACGTCCAGTGAGAGGGGGATGCGAGTGAGGAGTTCGCGCACTGCCTGAAGCTGCGCATAATCGGTGGTAGTCACAGCGTTATTGTCCCACAGCTCACGCCGTCACACCGTTATGGAGGTCAGCGGGGGCAATTTTATAGGGGTTGTTCCGAACACATTGGTTCGTTCGCTCCCGCCCTATTGAAAGGAGAAAAATAAAGATTTGATAACTTTTTACCCTGAGAGGCATATACTCGCGTGAGGGCCCCAAAAAAGTCCCTAAAATCATCTGACACGACCCATTTACTTTTCGGGTCGGGTCGCGGTTCACTCCCGCGTTCGCCTTCCCGCGCATACGGTGCGCACCGGTTTATAACCGCCCGGTGCACACCCGGTTCCCCTACGGTTCACCGCAAGGTTCTCACCGGCCCGCCGAACCGAGGGGTCTCAACCTGCCCATACTACACACTCACCGCGAAAGGTCTGCATGCCCGAATCGCTCTCTCGCCGCCGCCTTCTGGCGCTCTCCTCCGGGGCGGCGTTTAGCGTACTCGCAACTGCCTGCGGCGCATCATCTTCCGATATTAAGGAGTCCACCGGTAAGGCGTCGGACGACTCAGCACCCGAGCCCACCGCTTCGACCAGCCCGACCTCGGCTGCCGTTTCTCGCAGTATTCGTCGCGCCGAGCCGCTGCCGGCTTCGGCGTTGGACGGTCGCGGCCCCGTGATTCTCCCCGACCGCTATTTTGAACGCGAGGGTGTCTTCTCCTCCGGAACGCTCAGCCACCGCGCCGTCAACGTTCCCCGTCCCCTCAAGCCCAAGGAGCTGGGTGAGCGTAGCGTCGAGGGTCTGCACTCGTTCCTGCAGTACTGGAGCGCCGCGCAGAACTACATGTTCCTCACCGGCAACACCGAACCCTTCATGGATCTGCCCGGCCAGGAACGGTTCAACCACATGACCAACATGTACCGCGATATTTACCGCTATAACATCGGTTGGCTCGTGTCGAAGAGCAACGCTCCCCTGTGCATCAACCTGGACAGCGCCCAGCCGGTTCCCGTTTCGACGGCAGACGTGTACTGTTGGAAGGCCACGCTCAAGGTGGATGAGTCGGCGTTCCTCTTCAATCACGAGACGCTTCAGCGCGAGCTTCTCACCAAGGTGTACGGTCACAAATCTCAGGCTGATGTCTACGTGTACTTTGGCGAGGAGGGTTGGCAGATGCTGGAGGATCCGCAGGCTTCCCCCAGCGCGATCGCCACTCCCTCGACCGGTTCGAGTGCTCAGCCAACCCCTAACGCGACCCCCTCAGCGCAGGCCACGGCGAAGGCCACCCGATATCTTCAGGGCTCCAAGTAAATCCTCCCGTTGCAGGTGACATAGGGCACGGACGTGGGGGTTTATTTGTGTGCCGGGCGCGAACTCTATAGGCTTAGGGCTATACGGGCTTCGCGCCTGTGCTTCCTTCAGCATCGACGGGGGGCATCGTGTGCGGGCCTCGCAACACACCACCGATACTTCCGTTTCACATCATGTTCGAGGGGATCATCATGATTCACAGCCGCCGCCGCTTCTTCGCCGTCACGGGCACCGCAGCCCTGGGCGCGATGCTTGCCGCCTGCGGGTCGAAGAGCACTTCGACGGCCACCGCCTCCGCCACTGCCTCCGCCACGATTGCCGGCGCGTACGATAACCTCTCCGGCGAGCTGAAGTGGACCAAGTTCGTTCCGGGCCACGGCGCCTCCGCGATCAGTAGCACCGACCCGACCACCGGCGAGGTGTACACGATTGAGCCGACCGCGGGCCCGGCTTCGGTGGATGCCAAGGCGAGCTCGGTGCCGATTCCCATCGAGGATGAGACCATGTACGACAAGAACGCTCGCGGCCTGCGCGCGACCTTCGCGTACTTCGCGGCGGCCGTGAACTATGCGCGCACCACGGGTGACACGGGTCCGGCCCTGCAGGTTGTGCATCCCGACAACGCCCCGCAGCGCGCCTCGCTCGAGAAGCTACGCGCCTTCTACGCACCGGGCACGAACTGGCTTGTGGACGGCGGCTGGACCTACCGTCTGACCGAGAAGCAGCCGGTTACGCGCGGCACGAAGTACTCGTGGGCCTGCTCGGTGACGCAGGAGCACGGTCTGGTGGTGGAAAAGGCCACCAACACGACCAAGCCTCTCGAGAACACCGAGGCGCAGGACATCACGGCCCTCTACGCCGAGTACGACGAAGAGGCGAAGCGCTGGACGGTGATTTCGGCGCAGCAATACGATCCGTCGATGACGCCTAAGCCGATGCATACCTCGCGCCCGCAGCCCTCCTCGACCTACACGCCGACGGTGACCGATGACAGCACCGCGGCGGCTCACACCGGTTCGGGTTCCAACGCCGGTTCTGGCGCCAACGCTAACGCGGGTGGTTCCGCGCGAAGCGGTGCGAATACCGGCGCGCAGAACGGCGCGGCTAACACCGGCGCCCAGAACGGTGGTGCACAGAACGCCCCCGCGCAGAATGTTGCGACCCCCGCGGCTCCGGCCGGCCAGCAGAGCGCTGAGGCCCCCGCCCAGCAGAATCCGGCCCAGCAAAACCCGACTCAGCAGAACCCCGCGGCTCCGACCGCCGGTGGTGCCGCGGATCATCCCGCGGGCGATGCCGCCGCTGCCAACCCCGCTGCGGCCGAGGCTCCGGCGGCCCGATAGCCCGCCGAGAGGACGAACGAGCGAGCGGTCCGCAAGTCCCGGCCACCCCACCGACGTTACACGGGTCGGAGTGTGGACGGACCCGAGCCTACGATGGGCGGCATATCACCCCCTGCGCGTCGGTGATGTGCCCGGCCGCGGGTGCGCGTGCGCGTTATACTTAGGACTGTCTCGTTCGACGACGATTCGGTACGGCCATCCGGCATCTCGCGCCGTCGGCGACGGGCTTTCCTCTCACTCCTTCACTCCTCTCGTACGAGAGTTTCACGCGAAAGGTACTCCGTGGCACTTTTCCCCCATGCCTCCGGGCAGTCCCCCCGTTCCGCGTCCGGTCTGAGCCGACGAGCCGCCCTGCGGTATGCCGGTGTTGGCGTTGCGGGCGTGTCGCTGAGTGCTCTGCTGGCCGCCTGCGGTGGTAGCTCCAACCCCTCCGCGTCGGCTGACCCCGATGAGCCGGTGGTGACTCCCTCCGCGTCGGCTCGCACCGATTTTAGCGGTGAGGTAACCTTCGATCACTTCGAGTCCAAGGGCGAATTTGTTGCGGCCACGGAGTCTGCCCCGGCGCAGAACGTGCCGGTGCCCAAGCGTCCCGAGAGCGCGGCGCAGAACTCGATGCAGGGCCTGTACGATTCAATCGGTTTTGTCTACGCGGCCATCAACTACCTGGTGCTGACCGGTGACCCCGCTCCCCTGCGCGAATCGAAGGTCGATGAGAAGTTTATTTCTTCCCTTTCGATGTTCATGGACGAGGGCAACGCAAGCACCCAGGCACGCGACTGGTACGTATCACCCAAGGTGACTCTGAAGGCCTACACGGCCCTTCCGACCCTGGTGAAGAAGAGCGTTCAGTGGACCTTCGACTTGGTGATTGATCTGGGCCCGACCATGGTCTTGGATGGTGCCCCGGTGTCGATTTCCGAGAAGGAACGTCGCATTGAGCGCGGTCTGGTTGTCACGGGTGTGCGCCAGGAGAACGACTGGGCTCTGACTATCCAGGACGAGTACGAGGTTCAGGCCTCGGCGCCGGCAAGTGGCGGCGCGGGCTCGCAGACCGGCGGTAACGACGGTTCCGGCAACAGCAACCCCGGTAGCTCCGGTGGTAGCGGTTCCGATGATAAGCTCTAAATCTTTGCCGAATGGCGCCCATGCCCTAACCTGCCCGTCGGGTTAGGGCATGACTTCTAGTCGGGGCCTGTAATTATAGATCATTACGTCACGCCCCATACCCCATCTACGTGAGGTGTATTTCCGATGACTTTTCCTTCCGATTCTTCCGTTTCCCCCGCGTCCGCTCGGGTTTCGCGCGGTGTCTCCCGCCGTTCTCTCATCCACGCGGGTCTGGGCCTTTCGGGGTCAGCCGCCGCCGCGCTCCTGCTGAGCGCTTGCGGTTCCTCAAATTCGGGGTCGCAGGGAAGCGGTAACCAGGGTGGTAGCCTTTCGGGCTCGAAGTCGAGCGCTAACCCGAACGGTTACACCGACGACGGTAAGAACTACTCCGGAACGGTGGAGTACACCCACTTTGAGGGTGCTCTGGACTATGAGCCGGGCACCGTTGATCACCCGCCGCGTAACGCGCCTAAGCCGCAGGTGACCGACGCACTTTCTATGAATACGGTGACGGGTTTTCACGAGGCCATTGCATACTTTGCGGCGGCGATGGATTACCTGGTGAAGACCGGTAGCACTGAGGCGTTCTCGACGGGTATCACCCTGGCTTCGAAGACCCGCTCCGAGGTGGACGCCCTCTCGGCGTCGATTCTGGCGGGTGTTGAGAAGGGCTCCTGGTACGTAAACCCCTCGGCTTCTTACGCTCTTTCGAGCGCGCAGCCGTCCATCATGAGTGACGGCAACCTGCTCTTCAAGGGTCAGTACACCCTTGACTTTGGCGCGGAGGCGGTGGCCGAGGGCAAGGTGCAGCCGGTGGTTGCTTCTGCGAGCGCCTCCGCATCGGCCGAGGCTACCGAGCCTTCCGAGGACGCGCTGGTTTCCGGTGAGGCTACCACGGCTTCGGCTTCTCCTTCCGCCGCGGGCCCTGCTTCTCAGGTGACGGTTCAGGAGTGCGACTTCCGCGGACGCTACCACGCCGACTCGAAGATGTGGGAGCTGAGCGTTGCGTACGGTGCCACTCTGCAGGGAGGCACGGCTTCGGCTTCTGCCGGTACCCCTGCGGGTTCGGCCAGCGCCTCTGCGGGTTCCGCCGTGGAGAGCTCCGCGGCGGGCTCTCCTTCCGCTTCCTAGCTCGAGCCAGCCCTGGCCAGCCCTAGCCCGGATTGCGTCCCGCGTTCGCGAGCTGGTTCGCCGTTTGGCCGGGCTTTCGTTCGTTCCTCGCCGAACGAGATACTTCTCACGCGGCCGCGTCTTCAGGCCGGTCCGGACTCTGTATTGAGGCGCGTTTGCGGTTAAACTGGTTGCAATCACCGAATGTTTGAAAGGTATCACTATGTCTGAGATTCTGACCCGCCGCGCGGCGCTGGGTGTGCTGGGCGTCAGCTCCATGGCGCTACTGGCGGCCTGCGGTTCGAAGGCTTCCTCCGAGGCCTCCGCATCCCCCTCTGATTCCCCCTCCGCTACCTCCGAGACGACTGCTTCGGCTAGCGCCTCCGAGACTGCCTCTCCGAGCGCTTCCGCTTCGCCCTCGGCGAGCGCATCGGCGACCGCAACGAACTCGCCGCTACCCAACGACGATAAGGACTACCGCGGTGTAGCAAAGCTGGAGAAGATGGAAGACCACGGTGAGTACCAGCCGGGTAACGCTGAGCACCCGCCGCAGAATGTTCCCTCCCCGGTCGTGCCGGAGACCATGCACCAGAATTCGGTGGCCGGTTTTGCCTCGGCGCTGGCTTACTTTGGTGCGGCGTTTGAGTACCTGCTGCGCACCGGCGATATGCGCTACATGAACGAGGTCAGTACCGACCAGGAGACCCTGGCCGCGATGAAGAAGTACGCAGATTCCACCAAGTCCGGTATTGATGAGAAGAAGACCTGGTACGTGAACCCGACCGCTACCCTGACCATTGAAACCAAGCAGCCGGTTCTGGCTCAGGGTGCGTACAACTGGACCGTGACCCTGAACGTGGATCTGGGTGAGAAGCTGTTCAAGGACGGCAAGGAGCAGACCGTGGCAGCTGATAAGCGTCACGTGAAGATGTTCGGTGAGGCCGTGGGCCGCTACCTGAACAATAAGTGGGACCTCCACATGGACATCAACTAGTCGGTTTGCCCTCGCGTTTGTCCTCGCTCTCGGACCGGTTGTTCACTCGAAGGTTCGTTCCGGGGGCGCTCCGCGGATGCGCTTTTTGGGCCGTCCGCGGAGTGTATGTGAGAGGTTTGCGCCCTCCGTAACAGGAGCCGTAACGCGAGCCGCAAATATTTTTTCATCCAGTAGCAATAAAATGGCCCGCCTAGACTTGCGGTGAACGGGGTTAACCACTACTCTTGTATACAGAGGTTGTCTTTTTGGGCTACATAATGTTTCAAGAAAGCACCGCGCATTCTCCGTGAGGGAGAGCCTTTAGGACAAAGGTGAGGCGCGGTGCTTTTCTTTTTGCCCACTCAAGGTACCCGCCGAGGTTCCGGTCACGGCATAGGTTGAGGCGATGCATCCGGCGGAAGCCTCGAGGGATCCGGCGTGGAGGCACCGCCGGGGCACCCCGTTGATGCGCGCTCGTGCAGGCTTCCCGGTCACGAAAAGTCATGTTACGAACTGTGACCGCAGGTTTAAACCTGCCGCCGCCGAGTAGTAGAGTGTCCACGTACCCAAATTATTCACTGGGGAGGCCCAGCTATTCCGGTAGTCCCCTCCCCCATGCTCAGAAGGAGCACCTCCATGGCAAAGATTGTCAACAGCATCGTCGAGGCTATCGGCGAGACTCCCCTGGTCCGCCTGAACCGTCTGGACGAGGGCCTGCCCGGTAACGTCGCCGTCAAGCTCGAGTTCTACAACCCCGCAGGTTCCGTCAAGGACCGTATCGGCCGCGCCATCATCGACGCCGCCGAGGAGTCCGGCGCTCTGAAGCCCGGCGGCACCATCGTCGAGGGCACCTCCGGTAACACCGGTATCGCCCTGGCCATGGTCGGTGCGGCTCGTGGCTACCGCGTCATCCTGACCATGCCCGAGACCATGTCCGCTGAGCGCCGCGTCCTGCTGCGCGCATACGGTGCGCAGATCGTGCTGACCCCCGGTACCGAGGGTATGCGCGGCGCAGTGGAGAAGGCTAAGGAAATCGTTGCCAACACCGAGAACGCTATCCTGGCGTCTCAGTTCTCCAACGAGGCTAACCCCGCCATTCACTACAAGACCACCGGCCCCGAGATTTGGGAAGCAACCGACGGCAAGGTCGACATTTTCGTGGCCGGCATCGGTACCGGCGGCACCATCTCCGGTTCGGGTAAGTATCTGAAGGAGCAGAACCCCAACATTAAGGTTGTCGCCGTGGAGCCCAAGGACTCCCCGCTGCTCTCCGAGGGTCGCGTTGGCCCTCACAAGATTCAGGGCCTGGGCGCTAACTTCGTTCCCGAGACCCTGGACCGCGGCATCTACGACTCCGTGACCGCCGTCAGCGCTGAGGACGCAATGCGCACCTCCCGCCAGCTGGCCACCCAGGAAGGTATCCTGGGCGGCATCTCCTCCGGCGCGGCCGTCTGGGCAGCTCTGGAAGAGGCCAAGAAGTCCGAGAACAAGGACAAGCTGATCGTGGCTATCGTTCCCGACTTCGGTGAGCGTTACATCTCCACCGCCCTCTACGAGGACATCCGCGGCTAGTAGACCCCGGTCTTCGGCCCCCCGTGGGGCCGCCGTCTAGAACAGTACGCAGTGTTCGACGCTCCGTCCCGGTTGCACGCCGGGGCGGAGCGTTTGCGTTCCCCCGCGATGCTCCCCCGCTTAGGGCCCGCCCGAGCCCGAATATTACGTTCCGCACGCAATTGTGACCGAGATGTTAAAGAGAGCGCTCACTATGACGACGACAGAGTTCGGGAATAGGTGAATGAGCACCGTTGTTGGTACCTTTGGAAAGGTCGCACACACAGAGCACGACCGTTGAGGGAAAGGGAACCCCATGAGTTTTATTGCGCGCCTGCGTGAAGATATTGAGAACGTCCGCCAGCACGACCCCGCTGCCCGTGGCGCTGTCGAGATCGCTCTGAACTATTCGGGCATGCACGCCATCTGGGCGCACCGCCTCACGCATAAGCTCTGGCAGAAGGAAGAGACGAAGTCGCTGGCGCGTACGCTCTCGCAGTTCGCCCGTTTTCTGACCGGCGTGGAGATTCACCCGGGCGCCACGATTGGCCGCCGCTTCTTCATCGATCACGGCATGGGTATCGTGATTGGTGAGACCGCCGAGGTTGGCGACGACGTGATGCTCTACCACGGCGTAACCCTGGGCGGCCGTTCCCTCGAAAAGGTGAAGCGTCACCCCACGATTGGTGACCGCGTGACCATTGGTGCCGGCGCGAAGGTGCTGGGGCCGGTGGAGATCGGCTCCGATAGCGCGATTGGTGCGAACGCCGTGGTCGTCAACGATCACCCGGCCGATTCGATTATTACCGGTATTCCCGCGAAGCACCGCCCGCGCACCCCCGAGAAGAAGAAGCCCCTGGTGGACGCCGTGGCGTACATCGACCCGGCGATGTGGATTTAGCTCCTCCCCGCTTTCTGCGCCCCGTAGCGGCGCGTTGAGAGGCTCCCTGCGGTGCTCTTCGGCGCCGTGAACAACGGCGCATAGCCGAGACATCAAGAATACATAGCAAAGGCCCGCCCCCGCCGGATGTGAAATCCGGCCGGGGCGGGCCTTTCGCGTTCAGCTACGGGAGCTTAGTGAACGTGGATATCCGCTGCGTTCACCTCGGAACGGTCACCGCTCCACATGGTGTGGAAGGCGCCCTCTTCGTCAATACGACCGTAGGTGTGCGCACCGAAGAAGTCACGCTGTCCCTGAATCAGGGCGGCGGGCAGGCGGTGGCGGCGCAGGCCGTCGTAGTAGGACAGGGCGGAGGCGAAGACCGGCACGGGGATGCCCAGTGCGGTTGCCTTAGCCACCACGCGACGCCAGGAGGGAACGAGCTCCTCCATGAGGTTCTTGAAGGCGGGGGCGAGCAGCATGTTCGCGGGGGCCTCGTCAGCGTAGGCAGCCATGATGTCGCCCAGCAGCTCGGCGCGGATGATGCAGCCGGCGCGCCACAGCGATGCGATGGTGTCCAGCTTCAGGTCCCAGCCGTACTCCTTGCCTGCGCGGGTGAGCAGGTCCATGCCCTGTGCGTAGGCCACGAGCTTGGATGCGAAGAGTGCGCGGCGCACGTCCTCAACGAACTCGGGGTCGCCGGCGCCCACACCGGTGGTGGCAATCAGGCCGGCGGGCAGCTCGCGCTGAGCCTGCTCGCGCTGCTCACGATCGACGGAGGACAGGGCGCGGGCGAAAACGGACTCTGCGATGGCGGAGACGGGGGAACCGAGGTCCAGGCCGGCCTTAGCGGTCCACAGGCCGGTACCCTTCTGGCCGGCGGCGTCAACGATTACGTCGACCAGAGGCTTGCCGGTCTTGGCGTCCACCTGTGCGAGCACCTCGGAGGTGATTTCGATCAGGTAGGAGTTCAGCTCGGTCTTGTTCCAGGCCTTGAAAATCTCTGCCTGCTCGGCGGGTTCAATGCCGGCCACGGAACGCAGCAGGTCGTAGGCCTCGCCAATCACCTGCATGTCGGCGTACTCGATGCCGTTGTGGACCATCTTCACGAAGTGGCCGGAGCCGTCGGTGGAGATCCATGCGCAGCAGGGTGCGCCGTCCTGGGGAGCCTTAGCGGCAATCTTCTCGAGCATGGGGCCGATGTGCTTGTAGGACTCGGCGGAGCCGCCGGGCATCATGGAGGGGCCCCAGAGGGCGCCTTCCTCACCGCCGGACACGCCGACGCCCACGAAGTGCAGGCCCTTCTCGGCCAGTGCGCGCTCGCGGCGGATAGTGTCGGGGAAGTGGGAGTTGCCGCCGTCGATGATGATGTCACCCTCGTCCAGCAGGGGGGTGAGCTGCTCGATCACGGAGTCGACGGGTGCGCCCGCCTTCACCATGATCAGGATGCGGCGGGGAGATTCGAGGGAGTCGACGAGTTCCTGCAGGGACTCGGTGCGGATGAAGTCACCCTCTGCACCGTGCTCGGCGAGCAGGGCGTCGGTCTTCTCAGCGGAACGGTTGTGCAGTGCCACGGTGTAGCCGTTGCGTGCCAGGTTGCGGGCGAGGTTTGCACCCATGACAGCAAGGCCGGTAACACCAATCTGTGCCTTCTTGTTTTCAGTCATGTATATAAGGATACGCGCTGAGGACAGGCTATATACAGGTAGAGTGTACTTTTAAGCCCTGATGGGCTGTTCTTCTCACTCTTGGAGAAATGCACCGGGGCACGCATCGGGATACTCGCGGGGGAATACGGCCCGGGTGGGTAAACCGCTGAGGGTAAACAAAAACCCCGGTACCGTGCGGTACCGGGGTTAGTGGTGGGTCCTACCGGGATCGAACCGATGACATCCACGGTGTAAACGTGGCGCTCTACCAGCTGAGCTAAAGACCCATAGTTCCTACTGAACGAATGTCAGCCGAACACAAGGTAATACTATACAGACCGACTTCTGGGTACGCAAACCATCTACATGTGTTATACATCTCACCGCTTTTGACCGGCTCGCGAACCAGGATTCATTGCGTCCTACCCAACCCCACACAACCCCACGGAACACAACACCTTCACCCCAACCAAAATCCCGGTAAAAAGCGGTACTTCGCGGCAATTCCATGTCACCCGTTTTCCCTTGATATATAGGTTCACTTAGACCCTAACACCCCCTCTTTTGAGCCCCGTTTTCCTCAATGATGCCCAGAGTGCGAAAACAACATCACAAAAACATCATTTTGATGCCATGAAGGCCATTTTTAGGTCTAAGATAGTAGAGAAAGAAGCGCAGCAGGCCTAACGGTCTGCCGCGCTTAAACATAGAGATGATTCAAACGACGCAGAATCGCGTCATGAACCATCTGAACAACCGCACAGAAGAGAGGTTGGATTAGTTTGGCTAACGTACCGAACGAGCACTCCCTGAGCACCCTTCTCGATGGCCTGAAGGACATCGACGTCGAAGAGACCCAGGAGTGGGCTGAATCCCTCGAAGACCTGATCAAGACCCACGGCACCGAGCGCGCAGAGTACATCCTCCGCGCACTGCTCAAGGAAGCTGGCGAGAAGGGTGTTAAGGTCCCGACTCTAGTCAAGACCGACTACATCAACACCATTCCCGTTGATCAGCAGCCCGAGTACCCCGGCGATGAGGAACTCGAGCGCCAGTACCGCGCATGGATCCGTTGGAACGCAGCAATCATGGTGCAGCGTGCCCAGAAGAAGGGCATCGGCGTGGGCGGTCACATCTCCACCTTCGCGGGTGTCGCTGACCTCTACGAAATGGGCCAGAACCACTTCTTCCGCGGCCGTAACCACCCCGGTGGCGGTGACCAGGTCTTCTTCCAGGGTCACTCCTCCCCCGGTGTCTACTCCCGCGCATTCGTTGAGGGCGTCCTGACCGAAGAGCAGATGGACGGCTTCCGCCAGGAGAAGACCAAGGGCGCAAACGGTATTCCTTCGTACCCGCACCCCCGTTGCATGCCCGAGTTCTGGCAGTTCCCGACCGTTTCCATGGGTCTGGGCCCCCTGAACGCTATCCACCAGGCATCCTTCAACAAGTACCTGCACAACCACAAGATTAAGGACACCTCCGAGCAGCACGTCTGGGCATTCCTGGGCGATGGCGAGATGGACGAGCCCGAGTCGCGTGGTGCACTGCAGCTGGCTGCAAACGAGCACCTGGACAACCTGACCTTCGTCGTCAACTGCAACCTGCAGCGTCTGGACGGCCCCGTTCGTGGTAACGGCAAGATCGTTCAGGAGCTCGAGGCATTCTTCCGCGGCGCAGGCTGGCACGTCATCAAGGTCCTGTGGGGCTCCGACTACGACGAGCTGCTCAAGAAGGACAAGAGCGGCAAGCTTATCCAGCTGATGAACGAGACTCTCGACGGTGACTACCAGACCTTCCGTGGCGAAGACGGTGGCTACATCCGCGAGCACTTCTTCGGCAAGTACCCCGAGACCAAGGAACTGGTTGCAGACCTGACCGACGAGCAGATCTTCAACCTGCGCCTGGGTGGCCACGACGACAAGAAGCTCTACGCAGCCTACAAGGAAGCTATGGAGACCAAGGGCAAGCCCACCGTCATCCTGGCACAGTCCATTAAGGGCGCGGAGCTCGGCCCCTACTTCGAGGCACGTAACTCCACCCACCAGATTAAGAAGTTCACCATGGAAGCACTGAAGGGCTTCCGTGACCACCTGAACATCCCCATCTCCGACGAGGAGCTGGAGAAGGATCTGTACAACCCGCCGTACTACCTGCCCGAGGCAAACCACCCGGCACTGCAGTACATGCAGGCACGCCGTAAGGAACTCGGCGGCTACGTCCCCGGTCGTCCGAACGTCCAGCCCGAGATTACCCTGCCCGATTCCAAGGTCTACGCACAGACCAAGAAGGGCTCCGGCAAGCAGACTGCTGCTACCACCATGGCATTCGTCCGCCTGATGAAGGACCTCATGCGTGTGAAGGGCTTCGGTCACCGTATCGCCCCCATCACCCCCGATGAGGCACGTACCTTCGGTATGGACTCCTTCTTCCCCTCGGCTAAGCTGTACAACCCCAACGGCCAGAACTACGTGCCCGTTGACCACCAGCTCATGCTCACCTACACCGAGTCCCCCGAGGGCCAGATTGTTCACGTGGGTATTAACGAGGCAGGCGCAACCGCTGCATTCATCGCTCTGGGTTCGTCCTACGACACCCACGGCGAGCCGATGATCCCGATTTACATCTTCTACTCGATGTTCGGTTTCCAGCGCACCGGCGACGGCTTCTGGGCTGCTGCCGACCAGATGTGCCGCGGCTTCGTCATCGGTGCAACCGCTGGTCGTACCACCCTGTCCGGTGAGGGTCTGCAGCACAACGACGGCCACTCCCCGATTCTGGCCTCCACCAACCCGGCGTTCAAGATCTACGACCCGGCTTACGGCTACGAGATTGCTCACATCGTGGAGCGCGGTATCGAGCAGATGTACGGTACCAAGGACGAAGACCACAACGTCATGTACTACCTGACCGTGTACAACGAGCCGATTCACCAGCCTGCTGAGCCGGCAAACGTTGACGTTGAGGGCATCATCAAGGGTATCCACAAGATCAGCGAGTCCCCGCTGACCTCCGGCCCCAAGGCACAGCTGCTGGCATCCGGCGTTGCTGTTCCGTGGGCTGAGAAGGCTCAGAAGCTGCTGGCTGAGGACTGGGGCGTCTCCGCAGACGTCTGGTCCGTCACCTCGTGGACCGAGCTGCGCCGCGACGGCATTGCCGCTGAGGAAGAGGCTCTGCTGAACCCGAACCAGCCCGCTCGCGTTCCTTACGTGACCCAGAAGCTGGCAGGCGCTGCTGGCCCGATCATCGCGACCACCGACTACACCTCGGATGTTCCCGACCAGATTCGCCAGTTCGTGCCGAACGACTTCGCAACCCTGGGTGCCGACGGCTTCGGCTTCGCAGACACCCGCCCGGGTGCACGTCGCTTCTTCCACATCGATGCAGAGTCGGTTGTTGTCCGCACCCTGCAGATGCTGGCAAAGCGCGGCGAGGTTGCAGCAGACGTTCCCGCGAAGGCATTCGCTAAGTACGACCTGCTGAACGTGAACGCTAACTCCGAGCTGGAGCAGCACTAAGCATTTGACTGTAGAACCCCGGTTCTGCGTTAGAAGCTAAACGAATGCCCCCGGTTGATGATTCATCAACCGGGGGCATTCGTGTTTTAACGCAACTGCATGTTTTAACCAAATTAGCCCGGAGGTAACGACTATTACCTCCGGGCTAATTCAGTTACTTGTGGGCGTTGGCGAGTTTAGCCGGCGAAGTGGCCGGTTACCTCCGCCAGACGCGCCGGATTCACCAGGTCAGGGTGCGTACCCTCCAGCAGCACCGCACGGAACGACGACGCATGCGCCGACCAACCCTCCGCATCCAGGTACGGCTGATCCTCATGCGGCACACCCACCAGCAACACGTCCCCGTCAAAGAACGCCTGCTCAGCACCACGCATCAACGCCGCCGAAGCACGCATACTACCCAGGCACACGCCCAGCTTCTCCTCCGGTAGGTAACCCATCGCCGAACCCGCCCGCTGCAAACGCTCCAACGTACCCGGCAAATCAAGCTGCTCACCGGCGGCAGGCTCCGGCAAACCGCCCATACGCAACAGCGCGCGGAAGCTCTCCTGCTCATCCGGCGCAGGCACACCCTGCCACTGCTCCGAAGGATACGCATCCAACAGGATGACGCGCTCAACCCGCGCACCCGCAGCCTGCGCCAAAGCCGCCACCTGCACCGCGGCAGTACCGCCCACAGACCAGCCCATCAACGCAAAACGACGCGGCAACGAACGCTCCGCCAGGGTCTTCTCAATCAGCTTCAGGTAGCCCTCAGCAAGCTCCTGCAGGCTCGACGCAAACCCAGCCTGCGGGTCAGAGAACGCCTCAGCTTGCAAAGCATACACACCCTGCTGAGCCGGAAGATGCGAAAGGTACCCCGCATAGCACCAGCCCAAACCACCCGCAGGCGGCAGGATAAACAGCGGCGCGGGGGCCTCGGTAGTATCGGGAACAACGGGCTGCTCACGCTGAGTCACAACGTGTTCGCGCTGAGTCAAAATGTGCTCACGCAGCGGCAGAACCGGCGCGAACTCCGCACCCTCGCCACGCTCACCCGCAATGGACGCCGCCAAAGCCTGCACCGTCGGATGCGCAAACAGCGCACCGATGCTCACGCTCAGACCCAGCTGCTCCTCCACCGCGGCAATCACCTCAAGAGCCGCCAGCGAATGACCGCCCGAGGCGAAGAAGTCCTCATCCACGCCGAAACGCTCACGACCCAGCACACCGGCAATAATCGAGCACAGCTGCTGCTCCAGCAGACCGTGCGGGCCCTCAGCATCAGAAGTCTGCGGGGTCAGGTTCAGGGACGCCAACAGCTTGCGATCCGCCTTACCGGAGGGGCTCACCGGCAGAGCAGGCAGGGTATGCCACAGGGTCGGCACCATGTAGTCCGGCAGAACCTGCGCGCAATGCTCACGCGCCGCCTCCACCAGCTGCTCAGCACGCTCAGCGGGCACGTCGCCGACCTCCAGCACCGCTGCCAGGGCAGGCTCACGCAGGCCGCGGTACAGCAGAGCCACCGAAGCGCTCACACCCTCAACCGCGGCAAGAGCCATCTCAATATCGCCCAGCTCCAGGCGCTGACCGCGCACCTTAATCTGATAATCCGTGCGGCCGCGGTAGCCAATGACGGCGCGGCCATCGGGAAGAATCTCCCAGCACGCCAAATCGCCCGTACGGTACAGGCGCTGACTCTCACCGTTCAGCAGTGCGAGCGCACCGGCAGGAGCCTGCTCCACGAAAGCCGCGGCGGTCGCCTGCGGGTTGTTCTTGTAGCCGCGCGCCAGCTGCACACCCGACAGGTGCAGTTCGCCCGTCACACCCACCGGCACGGGGTGGCCGGTCGGGTCAAGAATCAGGGTGCCGGTGTTCCAGACCGGCTCGCCAATGGGCACGCTCTCGCGCTGCGGGTCGTTGGACGTCTCCCAGAAGGTTACGTCCACCGCTGCCTCGGTCGGGCCGTACAGGTTCAGCGGGTACACGCCCAGGACCTCGCCCGCGGCCTGCACCTGGTCCTTCTGCAGCGCCTCACCCGAGCAGACCACGTAGCGCAGGGGCTGCTCTCGATCCTGACCGAAGCCGGCATCAGCCAGGATGCGGCGCGCCGCCGGTGAAGAGGTCAGGGCCGACAGCATGGTCGGCACAAAGTGCACCGCCGTGACGGACTGCTCGGCAAACACGCGCGCCAGGTAGGCGGGGTCGCGGTGACCCTCCGGGGCGGCAATGACCACGGCGGCCCCCTCGGCGAGCGGCCAGTACAGCTCCCACACGTGCACGTCAAAGGAGATGGGGGTCTTGTGCAGAACGCGGTCACCCTCCCCCACCGGAATCTGGTGCTGCTGCCAGCGCAGGCGGTTGTCAATCGAGCGGTGGCTGATGGCAACGCCCTTCGGCCTGCCCGTGGAGCCGGAGGTGAAGAGCACGTAAGCGTCCTCGTCCAGGCCGGTTTTCGTGCCCGGAAGCTCCTCGGCGGCGGGTGCTGAGGAGTGTTCCCCGTTGGGTTCCTCGTCGCTCAGTAGGGGCAGAGTATGCTGCGGCAGGTTTGCGTGACGCTGCGGTTCCTGCGGGTTCAGCTCCTGCGCGCTCAGCGGCTGCAGACCGGGGCCGTGCAGCAGCAGGGAGCACTCGGCGTCCTCCATCATCACCCCCACACGCTCGGCGGGCAGATCCGGAAGCACCGGAACATAGGTGGCGCCAGCGTACAGCAGGGCGTACAGCGCCACATACTGCTCGGCGCCGCGGTGCACGCGCAGACCCACCGCATCCCCTGGGCGAACGCCCCAGTCCAGCAGCTGCGCGGCAAGCGCACGGGCGCGCTCGTCCAGTTCGGCGTAGGTGAGGGCGCGGTCAAAAGCGTAGGCGCGCTCCGACTCGGGGGTGAGCACCTCACCGGGCGCGGGGGCGGAATCCAGCACCGCGAGCGCCTGCGGATGCGCCGCCACCGCTTCACGGAAGCGACCCAGCAGGGTCTTGTACTCCATCGGGTGCTCGGTAAGCGCCGGGGCGGTCAGCTCGCGCAGGGTCGCCAGTTCAGCCTCGGTCGCCAAACCAAGGTTGTTCAGGGAAGCGTCCTCGCGCTGCGCCTCCGCGGCGTAGGCGGGCAGCCACTCGCTCAGGCGCGCTGCATGACGTTCCAGCTCCTCAGCGGTGTAGAGCGCCGGGTTCATGTCAATCTCGCAGGAGATGCTGTTGCCGCGGCCGGGCATGCCGCGCAGGGTGAAGGTCGCGTCAGCAACGGGACCGGCAGAGATATTGTGGATGCGCGCAGTCGGCACCGCGGATCCGGACTCGCCCTTGGAGGGGGCCGCCAGCGGCAGCACCGCGTCGAAGGGCACCACGTTAATCTGCGCACCAAAAAGCCTGGACTGGGCGTTACGTGCGGTACGCTCGAGGTCTTCCTGACGAGCCAGCGGGTGCTCCGCGTTGCGGGCGTACTGTTCCTTCACCGAGTGCAGGGACTCCGCGATGGGGCCGGTCGCCGCAACCTGCACCGGCAGCACGTTCACCGCGGTACAACCGGTCTGCGCGCTCGCCGTACCCAGGGCGCGGGTCGTCTCCGGCAGGGTGCGGGCGAACATGCGGTTCATCTGCGGCACGCCGAACGAAGCCTGTGGGTAGCCGCCCACACGCGCCAGGTACGAGCCGACGGCGGCAGTCGCCAGCACGGGCCAGGAGACGGCGTGCTGCTTTGCCGCATCCAGCAGGGCCTGCTGTGTGGGCACGTCAATGCTGAACGCCAGGCGCACAGACTGCGCCGACGGGGAGGCGGTACGACCCGCCAGGGAGGTGTCTTCCTGCTCCAGGGCGCCGCTCGCCTCCCAGAAGGCGACGTCTTCGTCACGGGCGGTGGAGGCGGCATCGTCGGCGTCGAGCAGCTGCTGCAGGCTCATGCGGCGGGTTGCCGGAACCGGCTGACCAGCGGACAGGGCGCGGTATATCGCCGCCACGCGGGAGAGGCCGTTGAACGCGGCGAATCCGTCGGCAACCACGTGGGAGAAGGAATGGTACACCCAGAGGAACCCGCCGTAACACGCCACTGCGCTGCGCACGGTCACGCCCTCATCGGTGGCGAGAGGCTGGGCGAGCAGGCGCTGTGCCCAGGCGCGTACCGGCGCGGGCAAATCAGAGTCAGGCAGGGCTGATTCGGGCAGCTCAGAGGCGTTCTCCTCCCCCGCCTCGGCGGTGCCGCTCAGCTCGCCCTCCTCCAGCTCTCCCTCGTCCACGAGCAGGTCAATGCCCGCGAGGAACACCTCAAGCGGCAGAATCTGTTGGGAGGCGGCGCCGTCGGCAATGCGGGTGCGCACGCGGAAGCCCTCGTTCTCGCGGTAGAGCTGTTCAAAAGCCCCACGCAGCAGAGCGAGGTCGGTGTCTGCGGGGCATTGCAGAACCTCTGCCGTGTTGTAGCAGGGGTTCGTCGGGTCAATCGCGGCGGCAAAGTAGATGCCGCGTGCGTTGGCGGTCAGCGGCAGCCAGGGGCTGTCAGCGCTGCGCTGTGCGGAGGGGTTCGCGGCGGTGCGAAGGTCGGAAGCAGTCTCGGAGCTAGCGGGTGCGGTAGTATCAGCTACGCCCATGGTGGCCTCTCAGGTCTGAATCAAGGTCTGGATTAGGGATGATGTGCGTGTGGGGGCTACTCCCCCGCGATTCTCAGCTGAAATCAGCCGAAACGGTGAAAGTAGAACACCGAAAGAACACCCCGGGCACCCGCCTGCAATACCGGCAGGCAGGCACCCGGGGTGCGGTAAGGCTTAGCCCAGGCGGGAGGCGAGGAACTCCACGGTCGGGTTCTCCACCAGCTCGGTGAACTCGATGACGGCACCCTCGGCAGCCAGGTCATCGAGCAGGGCGAAGGAACCCATCGAATCCAGGCCCAGCGAGAACAGCTCGGTGGTCGGGTCGTCGAACGCTGCCTGCAGGGAATCGGGCTCAACAATGTACTTCGCCAGGATGGGGCGCAGGGTCTCGGTTGCGGACATTTTTCTCCTCTTTGGGGTCGGTCGGGATCGGTCAAAATCCCTCAAAGAAACGGGGCGTAGCCGGCTTAGCCGAAAAGTGCCTAGCCGAAAATTTCGGCCAGTTTGGCGCGCAGCTCGCGGCGAGAAATCTTACCCACGTTCGTGGTGGGCAGCTCCTGCAGAACCTGCACGCGCTCGGGAATCTTGAAGTCGGCGAGCTTCTTCGAGGTGAAGAACTCGTGCATCGTGCGGCGCGGGTTGTCGCCCAGGTCGGCGCCTTCCTTCGGCACAATGACCAGGCCCACGCGCTCGCCCACGGTTTCGTCCGGGATGCCCAGAACCACGGCGTCAAAAACGTCGGGGTGGGTCAGCGCCAGCTCTTCGATTTCGTCCACGGCAATCTTCTCACCGTTGCGGTTAATCTGGTCCTTCGCGCGGCCGGTCACCTCAAGGTACTTGCCGGCGACCAGGCGCACAATATCACCGGTGCGGTAGAAGCCGTCCTCGGTGAAGCCGTAGCGGTTCGCGTTCTCCTCCAGGTAGTAGCCGCGAATCGTGTACGGGCCGCGGGTCAGCAGGTGGCCGCTCTCGCCGCGCTTGACCGGCTGGTCCTGATCATCAACAATCAGGATTTCGTCGTCGGGGCTAATCGGGTAACCCTGGGTCCGCAGGCGCAGCTCAATCATGTCGGTGGAACGGGTGTAGTTCACCAGGCCCTCAGCCATGCCGAACACCTGCTGAACGGTGCAGCCGAGCACGGACTCAATCTTGCCCGCAACCGCCGGTGCCAGCTTCGAGCCGCCCACCTGCAGGGTCTGCAGGGAGGGCAGGGACACGCCGCGCTTCTCCGCGGAGGCGACCCACGCCTGAGCCAGCGGCGGCACCAGCGCGGAGGTGGTCACACCCTCCATCTCAATGAGGTGGAACGCGGTCTGCGGGGACGGATCCGCCGCAAACACCAGCTTGCCGGAGGCGCACATGACGCCCAGAATACCGGGCGAGCTCATCGTGAAGTTGTGCGCGGCGGGCAGCACCACGAGCATGGTCGTGTTGTTGTTCAGCTTGCAGATATCCACCGAGCCGCGCACCGAGTACAGGTAGGCGGCGTGGGTGCGGGGAATCAGCTTCGAAATGCCGGTCGTACCGCCGGAGAGCTGCAGAAACGCCACCTGCTCGCTCGCGAGGGTCTTCTCGGTGTTCTGGATGACGCCGGGCACGAACTCTTCAGCGAGCTCCTCTTCGGTCAGCGGGGTCAGCGGCTCGGCAACGTCAATAGCAACCGGCGGCTCCAGGGAGTTCTTGCGCAGCTCGGCGGCAACGTCCTCGTGCAGTGCAATGAAATCCGTGCCGGGGGTCAGCGAAGAGAACACGTGCGCCGCCGCATCGGTGCGGGTCGCGAAGTGCACGAGCTCGGTGGTGCGGTGCTGCGGCAGGCAGAACACCGGCAGCGCCGCCGCCCAGAAAATACCCAGCAGGTACACCAGGTACTCGGCGGTGTTACCCAGCTGCAGCAGCACGCGGTCACCCGGCTGCACGCCCGCCTTCACGAGGCGCGCCGCAGCGGCACGGCCTGCCGCCTCCAGCTCACCGTAGGAGAGGCGAATCTGCTGGGGCTTACCGTTCTCATCAAGCTGCGCGTGCGAGAGCGCCACCAACGCCGGGAAGTGCGGCTTAGCGCGGCAAGCATCGAGCAGGAACTCGGGGATAGTCTGGTCAATCCAGTAGCCGGCCTCGCGGTACTTCGCGGCAAAAGACTCGGGGATGAGCGGCGTGGGGGCCAGGGGGCTACGTTCTACGGTCATCTTCTCTCGATTTCTGTGTTTCGGTCTTCAGGGTGTTCTCTACGGTGAGCACGATGCGGGACGAGGCTGTCTTTACGAGGGTGCAACCCTACGCGGCTTGTCGCAGGTCTTCCTCGCTGCGTTCAATATTCCGCTGATGAGCATCAATGATACGTTCCAGGGCCGGCACAATGGCACCGCGCCAGCACGCATAATCGTGACCGCCGTTGAAGGTCGTGCAATGCGCGTTCTCCAAGCCCAGCTTTTCCAGGCGCGCCTTCAACTCACGGTGAGGCGGTACCAGAATCCACTCCTGCTCCCCCACCTCAATCTCAAGGTACAGGTGGCGCAGACGGTCAATCTCACCCGCCGCCTCCAGCTCGTCCAGGCGGTCCATGACCTGCGGCTGCCACAGCGACGAGGACTGCGCAATCGCGCCGCCAAACGCCTCCGGGCGGCTCAGAACCGCCAACAGGGAGGACAGGCCACCCAGCGACTGACCATTAATCACAATGTTCTGCGGGTCGGTCTTAATACCGTGCACCGCCTCCAGGTGCGGGAACGCAACATCCACCAGGTAGTCGGCAATCGGGTTGTCGCCGTTCAGCTCCTTCCAACGGTTCTCACGGCCGCCAGAGTGCAGGAAGAACACGTGCATCGCCGGAATACGACCGGCCTCGTGGGCACGGTTGAGGGTCTGCTCCATGCCCTGGCTGAACCACATCTCACCATCAAATTGGATGAACAGCGGCGCGTCCGGGGCGGGGTCGCCCACGCGGCCCAGAACGTAGCGGTGACCGTCAGAGGTCTGCATCCACTCGGGGGCGGGCAGCGCGTCAATCTCTTCCTGAGTCAGGATGAACTCCTGCACCGGCGCGTGCTCAAGCTGCACCACACCCATGCAACGACCGACGCGATTGCACACGGTCTCGGGGTTCAGCGGGTCGCCCTCACCGGAATCCAGGGCGGCGCGCAAGCGCACCTGGTCGTCGTCGCCCAGCCAGGCGGGACGCTCCCCCGGCAGCGCGGGCAGGAAGTTGTAGGAGGCACGCCATGTGGTTTCCATCTGCATGCTCAGCTGCCACCAGCCGGTTCCCTCGATGCGGCTCATGAGGGAACGGTCGAGGTTCTTCTCGTCGGTCAGGCGGTTGATGAACATCAGCACCTGCTCAGCCTGCTCGTTGAGGTACAGGAAGGTGACGATGCGCTCGTTCTCACTGATGCTGCCGTCTTCACGGTACACCGGCTCGATAATGGGGGTGCCCTCGGAGACGACCTCGACGATGCGGGCGTTCAGCTCCTCACAGCTGACCGCCTCGGCAATCAGGGCGGTAATGAGGGGGCTATCCACGCGCGGCGCAGGTACGGGGCGCGGGGTCTTGGGAGGGGTCGGACGAACCTGCTGTGCGGAGGCCTTCTCGGCGGCCTTCTCGGCGGCCTGCGGGGTGGCGGTCAGCGTGGTGTCCGCCGGGGCGGTGTCAGTCTGCGTGGTGGTTGCGCTCTCCATGGTGCTTTCGGATTCGGGGTCGTGCGGTCCCTGTCCATGCCTCCTCATCGGTGATATTGCGCGTGAGCAACGTAGCGTGATGTAGTACTCCTTTAGCGGTGAGGAGGAACATCAATATTGGTTAGCCTCCCCTACCTCACTCTATGGTATCCCTAACCCAAACCTGAGCGAAATAGCGAACAAAAATATGACGTCATCTGAGAGAGAAAAACGCCCCGAAAGAGCCGCGGGGGCAATCGCATAGGGCACAGAAACAAATAAGGCACCGAGACCGTGCATCAAACGCAACAATGTACGCCTCATGCGGCAGTCTCGGTGCCTTACTCAGGGGATTCCCATGAGAGATGGAACCTACCCAGTGCTCGGGTCCGTTCATGCGTCAAAGACGGGCGAGCACCGGGTAGGCGCCCTACGCGCGGGGGATCCTGGGTCCCTCAGATCCTCTCGCTAGCTGCAGAGCGCAATGCCCGGCTTTTCCTCCCGTATAGATACGGGTGGCGCCAACTCCCACGCGGCTTAGGGGCGAAAACTATTCGCTTTCGCGGGCCGCCGAAATAGCGTCGGCGGCGATATGGATGTCCTGGTGTTCCTTCGGAATCACCAAAGGAGTTCCAGTACACGGATCAGGAATAATGATCGATTGAAGATCAAAAACTTCCTGAATTAGTTCCGGTGTAATTATTGCACGAGGATCACCCTGAGCGATAATCCGTCCCTGCTTCATTAACACAACATGAGTAGCATACCTGAAAGCGAGGTTCAGGTCATGCAACACCACGGCAACAGTTCGACCCTCGGCGTGCAATTTCTTGGTCAGGTTCAGCACTTCAATCTGGTGCGTGATGTCCAGGTAGGTCGTCGGCTCATCGAGCAGAATCAGCGGGGTCTGCTGCGCGAGGGTCATGGCGATCCACACGCGCTGACGCTGACCGCCCGAGAGCGCCTCAATCGGACGCTCCGCAAGTTCCAGGACGTTCGCGGCCTTCATCGCCTCCACGCAGGCCTGCTCATCCTCCTCGGACCAGGAACGCAGCAGCGATTGGTGCGGGTAACGTCCGCGCGCCACCACATCCGCCACGGTCACGCCGCTGGGCGCCTCCGGGGTCTGCGGGAGCATCGCCAGAATCTTGGCGATGGCCCGGGACTTCATCTGCGGCAGCGGCGTGCCGTCCAGGCGCACCTCGCCTTCCTTCAGCGGATTCACGCGGGCCAGAGCTTTCAGGGTCGTCGATTTACCGCAGGCATTCGGGCCCAGGATAACGGTCAGCTCACCCTCGGGAACCTGAAAGTCCACCCCGTTGAGCACCGTGTGCTCGCCGTAGGCCACCACCATCTGCTCGCCCTCAAGGCGGCTGGTCACGCTAGTCTTCGTGCTCACTAGCTCCTCGTCCTTTCACGATAAATCAGATAAATCAGGTAGAGACCGCCAATAGCGCCGGTCACCACACCCACCTGAATGATGCGGCCCGGAATAGCGAATCGACCGATGAGGTCGGAACCGAGCACCATGAGCGCACCCATGAGCGCCGAGGAGGTGAAACCCACCCCGCCGATGCGTCCCAGGCTCTTCGCGATGTGCGGCGCGGCCAGGGCCACGAAGGCGATGGGTCCGGTCGTCGCGGTCGCCAATGAGACCAAAAGCACACCGATGAAGAGGGCTGCGACGCGGTAGGAGTTCACGCTCACACCCAGGCCGGAGGCCACCTGATCACCAAAACGAATGGCTCCCAGCGGGCGAACCAGCATCAGCAGCAACGGAGTCACGACCAGCAACAGGCCCAGCAGCGAGTACGTGCGCTCCCAGGTCATATCGTTCAGCGAGCCGGCCAGCCACGAGGCCGCCGTCTGCGCCTGCGTCAGGGAGGCGCGCACGACCAGCAGCGCATTGAAGGCCGCCAGGGTCGAACCCACGCCGATACCCACCAGCACCAGGCGGAAACCGTGCAGACCCGTATTGCGCGTCATCAGCCACACCAGAATCGAGGTCGCCAGGCCGCCAATCACCGCGCCCAGCGCAACCTCCACGGGCCCGGAGTTGAACACAATAATCTGCAGCAGGGCACCGGTCGCGGCGCCGTTCGTGAAACCGATAATATCCGGCGAGCCCAGGGCGTTACCCGAAATCACCTGGAAGATCGAACCGGAAAGGCCCAGCGCGGCACCCACCAGAAGGGCCGCCACGATGCGCGCCGCACGCTGCTGGGCAAAGGTCACCGCGATCGGCTTGCCTTCGCCCAGAAGCGCCGGGATGACCTTCTCGGGGGCGAGCTTGTAGTCACCCTGCAACATGCCCCAGAAGGCCAGCGAAGCGATAGCCGCCACCAGGATTACGTTCAGGATGACCACGCGCCACGGAATCTGCGCGCTGAGCGGCCCGCGCACGGTCAGAACGGGACGACCGCCCAGGTCGCGACCGCGGCGAGGATACCCCGCCCCGGCTGCCGCCGAAACAGCACCCGAGGAAACAGTCGACGCGGAGCGCGCCGAAACAGAACTATTCGACATCAGAGCGCCTCCACCTTGCGACGGGTCATCAGGAACAGGAAGACCGGAGCACCAGCCAGGGTCGCCACGATGCCCGCCTGCGTCTCCTGCGGGGCCACCAGCACGCGCGCCAGAATATCCGCGCCCAGCAGCCACACCGGCCCCAGCAGGGCCGAGCCGTAGTTCACCCAGCGCACATCGTTACCGAGCAGGGCGCGCACCACGAACGGCACCGCCAAACCCACAAAGCTGATGGGGCCCACCGCGGCCGTCGCGGCACCGGCCAGCACCGTCACCGACAGCAGGGTCAGGTTCTGCGTGGTACGCACGCTCACGCCCAGGCTCGTGGCCGCCTCCTCGCCCATACCCAGGGCGTTAATGGCCGGGGCCACCACAAAGGCGATCAGCACGCCCACCGCAATCACGGGGCCAACGGTCGAGACGATATCCATGCCGCGGCCCTCCAGAGAACCGGAAACCCACAGGCGGAACTCGTTGTACGCATCCTGATTGGCCAGCAGCAAACCCTGCGCGAGCGCCGACAGCGCGGCAGAAATCGCCACACCCGCCAACGCCAGCTTCACGATCGACCCGTCACGGCCGCGGCCCAGGGTATACACCAGCATCGCGGCCAGCGCGCCACCAATCGTCGCGGCAATCATGTACTGCCAAATGCCCATCACGCCAAACGCCACCACGGAGCCAATGACGGCCACCGAGGCGCCGGCGTTCACGCCCATCAGGCCGGGCTCGGCCAGCGGGTTGCGGGTCAGGGATTGCATAAGCGAACCCGCAATCGCCAGGGCCGCGCCCACGATAATTCCCACCAGGGTACGCGGAACGCGTTGCTCCATGACGATGGTCCGGGCCTCCTCCGAGGCATTCCCGGTCAACACACCTACCACCTGATCCGGCGGCAAATTATTCGACCCGAATAGCAACGAGGCAACCACAGCGACCACCAGCAGGAGCGCCAGCAGGGCCAGCCAGGCCAGGCGGCGGCCCAGCTTTCGGCCCTGCACCACGGAATCCTTCACGCGGGCCGGGGACGTCGTCATCTCGTGCGGAGCGGGCCTGGGCGATGCACTCTTAACGGTCACATTGCTCCTATAGACATGCTCGATGAGGACAAAAACAGGGGACGCAGGCACGGTGCGTGCCGACGCGAGAAAACGCCGAGGGCGGGAGGGGCACTCCCCCACCCGCCTCCGACGTTCAGAGATATTAGCGCTTACGAATCACCAATACGGCTGCGGCGGCGACCAGGCTCAGACCCAGAACGATCACGCCGACCCACGGGAATGCGGCGCCGTAGGTCACGGTCTGCACGGTCTTCTCGGCGTTATTCACGCTCGAAGCCGATGCGGATGCCGAGGCCGAAGGCACCGAGGCGCTGCCGCGTGCGGGGGCGCTCGAGGAGGCCGAAGCGCTTGCGGTGGCCTTCACGGTTTCCTTCGGCTCAGCCGATGCGGAAGCAGACTCGGACGAACCGGCCTCCGCGTTCAGGCGGTCGTACTCCTCCTTGGAGATGACGTTGCCCTCGGCATCGGTGTACACGGTCTCGACCTCGCCGTTCGACTCATCGCCCTGCGAGCTCGAGGAGTCCTCGGAGCCAGTGCGGCGCGAGGAAGACTTCGAGGAGTTCGACGAATCGGAGCCGCCCTCGGAGGTCACGGTGAACTCGGGGCTACGGTTGCTGTACGCCTCGGTACCCAGGTACTTGCCGTCCTTATCGTGTTTCTCACCCGTAGCCAGGAATCGCAGGGTGTGAGTGCCGGTGCCAACATCCGGCAGCACGAAGGAGCCGGAGACGTTACCGTTGCCATCGCTCATCTGCTGGTGCACCACGCAGGCACCCTGCGCGGCATCGGAGGGGCACAGGTTGCCGTCGTCAACCTTCACCGACACCTGGGTGTTCGCGGGGAAACCGCTCAGAGTAAAGGAAATCACGCCGTGCTCGGTCACAGAGGAGGAGACGGTCGAGGAGGTACCGGGGGTGGAAGCCTTCGCGCCGCCCGGGGGCAGGGCGGAGGCGCTACCCATTCCCAGGCCCAGGGCCAGGGAGGCCGCGGCGCAGGCGGTCAGGGCTTTGCGGGTGAAGGGTGCCTTCGAGGAGGCAGCCGAAAAAGGTGCACGCATGGTGGTCCTTTCACATTTTTCCGGGGCGGCCGACGGTCCCGTTGCCGGGCGCCCCGTTGGTTCTGGTCCGGCTCCGCCGCGCTCATTCTCGAAAAAGGCGGCGGAGGTCGGGTGAGCCCTATCGGGAGCGGTCCCGGGCTCTTGGGGGGGGGTTATTTGTTCGTGCGTCGGCTGGTCAGCGCCAGGGCCAGAATCACCAGGCCGGCCGCGGAGAGCAGCAGATTATTCGCGTTGTTGACGAACCACTTGGTTGCGCCGGTCAGCTCGGTGCCCTCAACGGTCGGCCCCTGAGCGGTCAGGGCCGTGGGGCTGGCTGAGGCGCTGGTGGTCGAACGCGGCGAGGCGGAAGGCGAGCTGGTAGCCTTGGCGGTCGCCTTAGCCTCGGGCTTCGCGGCGGTGCTTTGGGGAGCTTTTTCCTTCGCTTTGGCCTGCACGCGGTTCACGACGGTCTCGGCGGGGGTGACCACCGTGGCGAGCGTCGGCTCTGCCTCGTAGGATCCCATGTCGTCATCGGATGCGTCCTCGCGGGGTGCCGCGGCACGCTCGACGGTCATGTCGGCAAAGCCGAGCACGGCATTCTCGGCGCCCTGGTTACCGTTGTGCACGACCACGCGATAGGTTGCCGATGGCATGGTCTCGCTGGTTTCGTAGCTGAAGCTGCGGTTATCGTCCAGGCGCTTCCAGCCGGAGGCGTACAGCGCCTGCGGGGAATCCCCCAGGTAGGTTGCGGCGTACACCCAGGTGCCCGGTTCCGCGCCCGGAACGGTCACGGTCACGGTGGAGCCATCGCGGCGCACCTGCACGCCCTTGCCGTCGGTCAGCGCGGTCGCGTGAATCGCTTCGGGTGCCTCGGTGGGCTTGTACTCGGGGGCGGTGTCGCTGAGCTTAATCTTCTGTCGAATAGACACACTACGGTCGTAGTTATTATCCTGCTCATCCGCTCCGCCCAGGGAGCCCGAGAGGACCTGCACGTTGTGCTCGGAATTTTCGGTAGCCCAGCCTGCCTTAGCCAGTTCTTCAGCACTCAGACCGGTGTTTTCGGTGGTGGGCAGGGGAACCTCAACCTCGAAGGTGCCGTCTTCATTAGCGATTGCCATGAAGTTCGCGGGCGAGTTTCCGCCCTTCTTGGTCAGGGGGTTAATGGCCTGGTGAGCCTCATCGGGGCGGGCGTCCAGGAACTTGACCGCAAATACGGCACCGCGGCCGGGGGCATTACTCACGAAGCCTTCACCGCGCACCACAAGCTTGCCTTCGCGCCACTTTTCGGTGGAGATGGTCACGGTCGCCTTCACGGGGTTCGCGGGCTTGGAGTCGGTGGACTTCGGTGACGCGGAGGTGGGGCTCGGCGCAACAGACTGGGTGGGGTCCGCGGTCTTGCTGGGCTCGGCACTGGGGGTGGCCGAGGGGCTGGCCGCCGGATCCGAGGCGATTCCAATCGGCAGTTTGGAATCCGCGAATGCGGTCGGTGCCGTCAGGGCCGCACCGGGAGCCACGAGCGCGCCGGCAAGCGCAACGACAGCGCCGTACCGTGCGGCGGCACGGGCGGGGCGGTGATCGGTCATGGTGGTTGTTCCTTGCGAGGTGGTGAGTCGTGCAAGCTTCCCGCAGCGACCGGGCCGCTACGGGAAGCCAGAGGGGGGGTGAGGGCTTAGAGGGGCAGGGCCTTCTTGACGTCCTCGATAATGCCGTTGAGCAGCAGCGGGCCGCCGGTGGAGGTCCACTTGGAGCCGTCCACGAGAATCACGTGGTCGTCCTTGACTGCCTTCAGGTTGGTGAAGCCGGAGGTTTCCTTCGCCTTATTCAGTGCTTCTTCGGCGCCCTGCAGACCTGCGGTACCCTGTGCGTTCGGGTTCTTCTGGCTTGCGCCGCCGAGGGTGCCGAGGAACATGTAGTCCGCGTCGATGGTTGCCAGGTTCTCCAGAGAGACCGGTTCGGAGTGGCCCTGGCCGTTGCGGTCCTGCGCCTCGGGGCGCTTGAGGCCCAGGTCGTTGAGTACCTGGCCGGCGGGCAGTTCCTTGAGGATCAGGGCGGGGCCGTTGCCCGCCCAGCGGACGATGGAGAAGGTCTTGTCGCCGTACTTGGGGGCCAGCTGCTCCTTCAGAGCCGCTGCGCTTGCCTCGTAGGCCTTGATGACCTCTTCACCCTTGTCGACCATGTTCATCGCGTTCGCAACGTTGCGGAAGTTGATGCGCCAGTCGCCGCCGGCGTAGCCGCAGTAGACCACGGGGGCGATCTTCTTGAGGGTTTCGAAGGCTTCGGAGCGCTTGTCCACGCCGGTGGAGTCGACCAGAATCAGGTCGGGGTCGAGGTTGCCGATCTGTTCGTAGTTCACCTGGGCAACGGTGCCGATAATCTGAACGTCCTTGGCGCGGTCGGCAAGGTAGTTGGGTACGCCGGACTGGCCGCGACCGGAGACGGAACCGGTGGGAGTCACACCCAGGGCCAGCAGGCCGTCGAGGGTCGGCTCGGAGAGCACGATGACCTTCTTGGGGTTGGCGGGGACCTCAACCTTTTCGTCATCGACGTCCTGGATGGTGCGGGTGCCACCGGAGTTCGAGTCGCCCGATGCGGAGCCGCCGGAGGTGGTGGTCGTGGTGGTCTCACTGCTGCAGGCCGCGAGGGCGAGGGCAGCGGAGGATGCGAGGGCCAGGCCAAAGAAGGCGCGGCGGTTAACGCCCGATGCGCCCTGGTTCTCGGGGTCGGTCAGCTCGGAACGGTTGAAAGACATAGTTCTCCCTAGATATCACTAAACTATACCTAACCTTACAGATATCTGAGTGTCACTTCAAGATATTCAGAGTCTCGCATACATTCCCGACGTAACGACCCGCCCTACCGTGGATTTTCAAGGTTTTTACTTTTCATATATTTGTCATAATTTTGCTGACAGAGTGTCAAAATAATCGAGCGCGCAGACGTACCTCTCCCCCGCCCCTTTACAACGCGCAAACGCCCCGCCGCGGGGTTCGCGACGGGGCGCAGTCTTCACAACGGGGCGTTGATGTTTATAGATGCGGGGGTGTCATCGATGCGGGGCGCCGTTACCGGCGAGGGCCGTTAGTGGCCGCAACCGCATCCGGTCTTGGAACGCTGCACCGAGGCGGCCGCCGCGCGCAGGGAGGCGATGGCCGCCTCCGGACCGCCCAGCGCCTCGTCCACGCTGTACACCGAGCTACCGGCCACGAAGCAGGTCGCACCCGCCTCGGCCGCACGCAGAATGGTCTCCTCGGTGATGCCGCCGTCCACCTGCACGGTCACCGGCAGGTTCGCACCCTCAATCGCCTTGGCGGCGCGGGCAATCTTCGGCAGGGTCACGTCCAGGAACGCCTGGCCGCCGAAGCCGGGCTCCACGGTCATAATCAGCAGCATGTCCAGCTCGCTGAGCATGTCCAGGTAGGGTTCCACGGCGGTCGCGGGGCGCAGCGCCATGCCGGCCTTCGCGCCCTCGGCACGCAGGGTGCGCGCCAGCTTGATGGGGGCAATCGCGGCCTCCGCGTGGAAGGTCACCGACTCGCAGCCCATGCTGGCGTACTGGGGCGCCCAGCGGTCGGCGTCCTCAATCATCAGGTGCACGTCGAACGGCACCGGCGATACCTCGCGCAGACGCTTGACCACCGGCGGACCCCAGGTGAGGTTCGGCACGAAGTGGTTGTCCATCACGTCAATATGCGCGGCGTCGGCGGTAGAGATGCGTTCGAGCTCGCGCTGCAGGTTCGCGAAATCCGCCGAGAGAATCGACGGGTTAATGGCAATGCCCATTGTGTTGTCCTTACGTTGCACTCCCCCGCGCTCGGCCCGCGCTCCGGGGAATGGAGCATGGGCCGGGCGGGGCGAGTGACGGTCTAATTTTGCGCGGGTTCGGGTCTGCAATTCCGGATCTGCGGGATTGAAACGCCCAGGTTTACGCCCGAGGCTTCCGGAGCCTAGTTCTTGCGCAGCAGGGCCAGGAACATGGCGTCGGTCCCGTGCACGTGCGGCCACAGCTGAGCGGTGGTCGCCGAGGCGTTCACGACCGGGGCACCCTTCTTGACCTTGATTTCGGGGGTGTGGCCGGGGTCCTTCTCCCCCGCCAGCACGCTCACGGGTTCGCCGTTCGCGCCTTCGGTGTGCAGGGCGACTTCGCGCAGTGCGGCGGCGGAGTCGAGCAGGCTCACCGCGCCGCTTTCGAGCACCTCGGCAACAATGTTCTGGGTTTCTGCCGCGTGCGGGGAGCAGGTCACGTAGGCGATAACGCCGCCGGGGCGGGTCGCCTCAATCGCTGCGTCCAGGAGCTGACGTTGCAGGGGCAGCAGCTCGGCAATATCGCGCGGGGACTTGCGCCAGCGTGCCTCGGGGCGGCGGCGCAGGGCGCCCAGGCCGGAGCAGGGCACATCCACCATCACGCGGTCGAAGAGCTGACCGGGCTCATTGGATCCGGGCAGGTCGGAGGCGTTCTTGCGCAGGGTCGAGGTGATTTCGCGTCCGTCGCCGGTGAGTACCGTGTAGCTGTCCTCGGGCAGGGGGCGCATGGAGGATTCCACGAGCTGCGCGCGGTGCGGTGCCGCCTCGTTGGCAATCAGGGATGCGCCGCGCTGCACGCCGAGGGCGGCCAGCAGCGCCGCCTTGCCACCGGGGCCGGCGCACAGGTCGAGCCAGGCGGTGTCGGGGCCGTCCAGGGGGGCTGCGGCCAGCGCGCGAGCCACCAGCTGGGAGCCGGCATCCTGGGCGCGGACGGTGCCTTCACGTACGGATTCCAGGCGTGCCAAGTCGCCGGAGGCGTACAGCGCCGAGTCCTCGACCAGCTCGCCGTCGACGGCGCCCTGTTCGCGTGCCTCGTCGAGGCTACCCAGGCCGGGCAGCGCAACCAGGTTCACCACGGGGGCGAGGTTGTCCGCTTCAAGCAGCTGCTCAATTTCGGAGACGGGGCGGCCGTGCGCGACGAGTGCCTGGCGCATGGAACGCACAATCCAGGCGGGGTGCGAGGCGAGCAGCGCCATGCGCTCGGTGTCGTCCTTAGCCTCCTCGATGATGAGCTCGTACCACTCTTCGGGGGTTCGCTCGGAGACGCGGCGGAGCACCGCGTTGATGAAGCTTGCCGGGCCCGACCCGATCTTTTCGCGGGCCAGGGACACGCTCTGGTTCAGCGCCGCGTGGGCGGGAACGCGCATGTTCAGCAGCTGGTGCACGCCCATGCGCAGCACGATGAGGGTGGTGGTGCCGACCTTCTCGAGGGGGCGGTCCACGCAGTGGCGCAGGATCGCGTCGTAGGTGCCCTGGTGGCGTAGCGTGCCGTAGGTCAGTTCGGTTGCGAAGCCCGCGTCGCGGTGGTCGAGGCGGTGGCTACGAATCGCCTTGGGCAGCACGAGGTTCGCGTAGGCGTCGGATTCCGCCACGGAGCGCAGCACCTCGAAGACGGTGGCGCGTGCGGTGTCTGCGGTGCGCGAGCGTGCCGAGGGTGCCGCCGCCGAGAACTCGCGGGCGGACATGGAGCGGCGGTTGCGTTCGTGGCCGCTCTTATTGCGCTGGGAGGTGCCGCCGCCACCGCGTTTGGTGTCCTCGTGTTCGGTCTTGGCTCGGCGTTCGGCACGCTCCACACTGGTCAGGCCGTCAAAGCGGCGACCGGTGCGGGATTCTGCGCGGTTCTCATGACGATTTTCGCCGCGCGGCTCGAAGCGCTTCTTGTCGCCGCGGGAGTTGTTATCCCACTTCTGCTGGCGGTTCTGCTCACCTGCACCCGAGCCATTACCCGAGCCGGAGCGGCGGCGGCGCTTACGCTTCGCGCCGCCCTGGCCGTTGCCCTGGTCGCCAGCCTGGTTGAAGCCGCCGCGGCCGAACTTGTCCGGGCCGAACTTGCCGTTGCCGGGCTTACCGGAGTGACCGGGCTTGCCGTGTCCTCCCTTGTAGGGGCGCTTTTCGTTGCTCATGCGAGTACCACCAGGCCTTCCGCCATGTCCTTGCCAGCGCCGCGAGCCCAGGCGGGCGCATCCATCATTTTCTTACCGGCAGGCTGAACCTGCAGCAGCATCAGGGGTTCGGTACCGGTGCCGACCAGCACCTTCTTCGCGTGCAGGCGCACCGCACCGGGGGCCAGGGGGCCGCCGTTTGCCTCGGTCAGGGAGGCCACCAGGCGCTTGTCGGCAACCGCCAGGCCACCGATCTTGAAGCGGTTTTCGCCCAGTTCGCACCATGCACCGGGTTCGGGGGTCACGCCGCGGAAGCGTGCCAGAATCTGCTCGGCGGGTTCGGTCCAGGTGAGGCGGCCGTCGGCAATGCTCATCTTGGAGGCGTAGCTGACCGACTCGTCCTCGACCTGCGCGGTGCCGTGCTCGCCGGCTTCGAGACGCTCAAAGGTGCGTTCAAGCAGCGCGCCGCCGCTGGTGGCCAGGCGCATCAGCACGCTGCCGGCGGTGTCGTCGGCGGCCACGAGGGTGGATTCCTGTTCGAAGGTGGGGCCGGTGTCCAGGCCCTCCTCGAGCAGGAAGGTGGTGGAGAAAATTTCCTGCTCACCGGCTATGAGGGCGCGCTGCACGGGGGCGGCGCCGCGCCAGGCGGGCAGCTTAGAGAAGTGCAGGTTCACCCAGCCGTAGCGCAGGGATTCGAGCGCGGACAGGGGCAGCAGCGCACCGTAGGCAACCACGGCGGCTGCGTCGGCGTTCAGCTCTGCGATGGCTGCGGCGGCTTCGTCGTTCCAGCGGTTTGCCTTCACGATGGGCAGGCCGAGCTCCTCGGCACGCTGCGCGACCGGGGAGGGGGTGAGCACGCGCTTGCGGCCCACGGGGGCGTCCTCGCGGGTGAGCACGCCGACCACGCGCACCTTATCGGAGTTCGCGAGGTAGTCGAGCGGGGGCACGGCAACGTCGGGGGTGCCTGCGTAAATGATGTTGAGCATGTGAGCCTACTTTCCGAAGCTACCGAAGGAGGAACCAGCAGAACCGGCGCCAAACGAGCCGCCGCCGCCGAAGGCGCCGCCCACGCGGGTTGCACGCTCGGTCACGGTCTTCGCGGCGACCGAGCTGTAGTCGGCGGCGCGCAAGGCACGCATCACGCGTCGACGGTCCTCGCCGACCAGGCGGTCGATGAAGAGCTTGCCGTGCAGGTGGTCGGTCTCGTGCTGCAGCATGCGGGCGAACAGGCCTTCGCCCTCCAGCACGAGGGGTTCGCCGTGGCGGTCCACGCCGGTCACGCGCGCCCAGTTCTTGCGCGGGGTCGCGGACTTCTGGCCGGGCACGGACAGGCAGCCTTCGCCGCCTTCCTGGTCTTCTTCGCCGACTTCGAGCACGGGGTTGATGATGTAGCCCTCACGGTCGTCAATGCCACCGAAGGTGAAAATCTGCTTGGAGATGCCGATCTGCGGTCCGGCGAGCCCCACGCCGCCCACGTCGTACATGGTTTCCAGCATGTCGTCGATGAGTCGCGCCAGGTCGTCGTCGAAGACGGTGATGGGTTCGCAGACGCTGCGCAGCACCGGGTCGCCCACGGTGCGGATGCTCAGGATGGTCATAGTTCTCCTCTGCCGGCGCCGGGCCGGTCTAATGTGCTAACGGATATTCGGTGGGGTGCCGCGGGGTGCGGCTCTCCCCCATTGTCCCCGAATCGGGGTGGGTAAATCTAGAGGGTGTCGGGCCGAGGTCTCCGGGTTGAGTCTCCGGGTTGAGTCCCCGGGAGGAGTCTCCGAGCCGGACCCCCGGGCCGGTCGTCGCCGCGGGAGCTGAGCGGAGCGGCCGGGGGTTCGTTCCGGTCGGCCCTGCCTCGTGATGCTACGCGGCGGAGCGTCGCTCGGTGGGCGGCGGCACCACGGGCATGAGCGCGGGATCCTCGAATTCCTGCACCTGACGGTCGAATTCCCAGACGCGGCGCAGGGCGCAGAACTTGTACCAGTTGCGTTCGAGGATGGCGGGGTTCGCCTGCTGTGGCAGAACCTGCGTCTCACCGAGGGCCACGCCCATGAGCACGGGCGCGTCCCCGTACTTCCAGGGTTCCCAGGTGCCGGCGTCGGGGTCGACGAGGGATTCTTCGGCTTTGAGGCCGGCGACGAGCTGCATGACGACCTTCTCGTCGAGCGCTTTGACGCGGCCGCGCTTGTCGGTGCCCTTGGTTTTGTAGTCGATGATGCAGGTGCGGCCCGCAATTTCTGCAACGAGGTCGAGGGTGCCAGCGTAGCCGACGGTGTCGTTCCAGATGGTGATTTCGGCGGCGAGGGGGCGGGGGTTGAAGGCTTCCCACCACTCGTCGAAGCGGTCGGCGTAGGCTTGCTCGCCGTTAGCGATGAGCAGCTCGCGGCATCCGGCGACGTCGTGGTCACGTCCCATGGCGCGCAGGGCGACGTTTTCGGCGTAGTTGTGCACACGGTCGCCTCGGGCGGCGGCTGCGTCGCGGTATCGTTCGGAGGCGTTGGCGGCGTCGCGGATAATGGCGAACTTGAGGCCGTGGGATCCGGAGGCGCGGTAGGCGCGCTGGTCTTCGAGTGCGGCCTTGGCGGCCATGTATCCGTGCCAGCCGCTCAGGTCGGTGGCGTGCTGGCCGATGACGGTGGTAATGGAGGGCACGAGCAGTTCTCCCCCGCGCTTGCGGGAGTACATTCGTCCGTAGTCGGTGGAGGTTGCGAGTTCGGGTGATGTCACGGGGGTACCTCGTTCGTGGTGGGGCCGTGTCGGGGTTGGCGTTCCCTCGGCGGGGCGACCGAGCGGTCTGCGGGGGTTCGGAGCCTTTGTGGAGGGGGTGCCGGGGTGGACACAATAAAACCCCCGTTCCTTGAAACGGGGGTTCTTTGGTGCGTGATACTGGGTTCGAACCAGTGACCTCTTCGGTGTGAACGAAGCGCGCTACCACTGCGCCAATCACGCTTACGGATAAGACTATACCGACGGTTTGAGGGGAGGTCAAATTGAGGAACCAACTTTTTTGAAAAACTTTGCCGCCCTCTCCCATCGGAACGGCACCGCAGAGCCAGAGAGTTCTAACGAATAAAGACATAAACAAAAAAGCCTGGCTTCCGAAGAAACCAGGCTTTTTCCTAGTGTGACCCCAACCGGATTTGAACCGGTGTTGCCGCCGTGAGAGGGCGGAGTACTAGGCCGCTATACGATGGGGCCGCAACCTCCAGATGGAGGTTAGCTGGGATACCAGGACTCGAACCTAGAACAAAGGAACCAGAAACCTTCGTGTTGCCAATTACACCATATCCCATTACTCTATTGAGTTACCGTTCCGCCTTTCGCCTTTCGGCTCATCACCGGAACGAGTAATAACTATACGGGGCTTTCGGGAAGCACGCAAGCCGAAATGCGGTAACCTGCCTCACACTCTCGCCCCGGTATCCGCTACTTCCGCAGAATTCCGGGGTTTTTGGGGTCAAAAAATTCTTTAAAAAACCTCAAAGAGAGGGCTCTGGAGCCGATTTTAGCCCCTCAAAGCAGTCGAAGGAGGGTCCAGAACGCAGTTTCCACCCCTCCCCCGCACGATTTGCCCACCAAAATTTTTGAGGTTTTTTTGAATCCCAGCCACTACCTAGAAATCAACTCAAGGTATCCGATTCGGAAAACACCTCGGACAAGCTAGAGGGTTAGTGCGAGATTGACCAGCACAGAATTACCGCATCCCACGCCCCCGCTTCAACGCCTCGCCATTCTCCAGGGATTTCACTTCCACCCGCACCCACCCCTCGCAGATTTATTCACTAAGACACAAAACTTTTGGAGACAACGAAAAAGCCCCGAGGCGAACCTCGGGGCTTTCAGTGGAGCGGTTGACGAGACTTGAACTCGCGACA
>NZ_KV830892.1:166523-178023 GCF_001836905.1 Rothia sp. HMSC062F03
GGTGCTCTACCAACTGAGCTACAACCGCATGTTTTCGCTTCAAACTTTGTTTGTCGCGGCAACGGATATAACTATACGGATACCGAACAGAGTGTGCAACCCAAAGCTTTCTCCTCTGCGCATCCTAGGCCCCAAAATTTACGCATAAAAACGCATTGACAAGCGGGTATAAATGGATTATCCATCACAAAAATTTTTCTTCGACCAACAAAAATTCCCCCT
Organism: Rothia sp. HMSC062F03; assembly: GCF_001836905.1. NCBI lineage: Bacteria > Bacillati > Actinomycetota > Actinomycetes > Micrococcales > Micrococcaceae > Rothia > Rothia sp. HMSC062F03. Next base: position 166,746 of record NZ_KV830892.1, read on the forward strand.
CTTGGCGGAGGGTTTACCGGAAGATATTCCGGTAAACCCTCCGACCCTCCGCCAAGAGGGGGAATGTGTAGCATTACGAGCACGCCGAGTATCCGGCCGTTCAGGCAGGTGTCAGGAGGCGCTAGTCGCCGCCGCCCGAATCGCCGCCGCCCGAATCACCGCCGCCGGAGTCCGAGCTGCTGTAGTCCGAGCTGCTGTAGTCGGAGCTACTTGAGCCGGAGTCGAAGTCGCCGGCGTAGGGGTCGGGGCCCGGGTCCACGAAGTCGTCTTTGTCTTCCTCTTCACGCGAGGAATCCGAAGAATCCGAAGTGTCTACGCCGTCAGACGAACTGCTGACGTCGCCACCGCGGGCGTGCCGTGCCTGAGCTTCTTGAGCGTTCAGGGCGGCGCGCGCCTCCAAGTAGGCTGTCACGTATCCGAAGGCTGCCGCAACGACAACAGCGACCACCATCAAGACGGACTTGTCCATGTTGGCGATGTACAAAATCAGCCAGATAATGCAGGCATTGGTGAGCGCCATGAGGGTGCCCTTGAACAGCGCCTTGCCGATGACGGATTGGTTATTCGACCGACTCATGGTTAGCTCAGCTCAGCGGCAAGCTTGTGCAGGCGTGCGAGGGAGGAGTCCTTGCCCAGGATCTCCATGGACTCGAACAGCGGCGGGGAGATGCGCTCGCCGGACACTGCGATGCGCACGGGTCCGAAGGCCAGGCGCGGCTTGATTTCCAGGCCGTCGACGATTGCGGCACGCAGAGCTGCCTCGATGTTGGCGGCGGTGAAGTCCTCGAGGGGCTCCAGGGCCTCGATGGCGGCGGCCAGCACCTGCGGTGCGGATTCCTTGAGCTGCTTGCGGGCGTCGTCCGCCACGGTGATCTCGTCGTCGCTCTTGAAGAGGAAGGCGAGCAGGCCGGGGGCCTCGCCGAGCAGCTGCATACGCTCCTGGACGAGGGGTGCGGCTTCGGTGAGCACCTGCTCCTGGCGCTCGGTGAGGGTTTCGCCCAGCACGCCGGCGGCCTGCAGGTACGGAATCAGGCGGTCGCGGAAGTCCTTGGGGTCGAGGGCACGGATGTGGTCACCGTTGATGGACTCCGCCTTCTTCACGTCGAAGCGGGCGGGGTTGGCCACCACGTCGTGCACATCAAAGTGCTCGACGAGCTCGTCGATGCTGAAGACGTCCTGGTTTGCGGAGAGGGACCAGCCCAGCAGGGACAGGTAGTTCAGCAGGCCTTCCTTGATGAAGCCGGCATCGCGCAGCAGGAAGAGGTTCGACTCGGGGTCGCGCTTGGAGAGCTTCTTGTTGCCCTGGCCCATGACGTAGGGCAGGTGGCCGAACTCGGGGATGAAGGTGGTCACGCCGGTGTCGATGAGTGCGCGGTAGAGCGCAATCTGACGCGGGGTGGAGGAGAGCAGGTCCTCGCCGCGCAGCACGTGGGTGATGCCCATGAGTGCGTCGTCCACGGGGTTCACGAAGGGGTACAGCGGGTCGCCGTTGGAGCGGACGACCACGTAGTCGGGCACGGTACCGGCCTTAAAGGTGATTTCACCGCGAACGAGGTCGTTGAAGGTGATGTCCTCGTCGGGCATACGCAGACGCCACACGGGCTTACGGCCCTCGGCGCGGTAGGCTTCCTTCTGCTCCTCGGTAAGGTTGCGGTCGTAGTTGTCGTAGCCGAGCTGCGGGTCCTGGCCGGCTGCCTTGCGGCGCTCCTTCACCTCGTCGGGGGTGGAGAAGTCCTCGTACACGTAGCCGCCCTCAACGAGCTTTTCGAAGATCTCGTTGTAGATGCCGGCGGTCTTACGCTCGGACTGGCGGTAGGGCTCGTGCGGGCCGCCAACGCCCACGCCTTCGTCCCAGTTGATGCCGAGCCAGTGCAGGGAGTCGAGCACCTGGTTGAACGACTCTTCGGAGTCGCGCGCGGCGTCGGTGTCCTCGATGCGGAAGATCAGCTTGCCGCCGGTGTGGCGTGCGTAGGCCCAGTTGAAGAGGGCGGTGCGCACCATGCCCACGTGCGGGGTGCCGGTGGGCGAGGGGCAGAAACGCACGCGGGTGTCTGCGGGGGTGTTGAGTTCGGGACCGTGGTACTCGGTCATGTTGTCTCCTTGACGGTGTGTTCAGGATGGACGGTAGATGGTGTGGGGCGCGGGCGGCTTAGTCGCGCACGCGGGTGACGAGGGAGCCGATGCCTTCGACCTCGACCTCGACCTCGTTGCCGTCGCGCAGCACGCTGATGCCGGCGGGGGTGCCGGTGAGCAGTACGTCGCCGGGCAGCAGGGTGAAGATTTCGGAGGCTGCGGCCACCTGTTCGGCCACGGAGTAGTGCATCTCGGAGGTGTTGCCCTCCTGCACGACGTCGCCGTCGACCCAGGTGGTGATGTTCAGCGAGTCGGTGTCCAGGTCGGTTTCAATCCAGGGGCCGAGCGGGGTGGCGCCGTCGAAGCCCTTGGCGCGGGTCCACTGGCGGTCTTCGAGCAGGTCGCGGGCGGTGAGGTCGTTGGCTACGGTGTAGCCGAAGATGACCTCGTGCACGCGCTCGAGCGGCACGGACTTGGCGATACGGCCGATGATGACGGCAAGCTCACCCTCGGGGCTGACGGCCTCGGAGTACTCGGGCAGGGTCACTGGGTCGCCGGGGCCGATCACGGTGGTGTTGGGCTTGAGGAAGAACTGCGGGGAGGCGGGCGCCTCGGTTCCTGCCCAGTTTGCGATCGTTCCAATCACCTTGGAGCGGGGGATGATCGGGGCGAGCAGACGCACCTGATCGATGGGGTAGGTCGTGCCGGTCGGTTCGACGCCCGAGTAGAAGGGGTCGCCGGCGATGACGCGCAGGGTCTCTTCGCCCGCTTCGCCTTCGACCAGCCCGAAGTGGAGCTCATTATTTACGGTAAATCGTGCAATACGCATACTTTCTAGGGTACCAGCCTTCGAGGGTGTGGGCGGCGGCGCGGAATGAGCGTGGAGGCGGGGCGGGGCACGTAATTCAACTAGGCGAGTCCGGTGCCTCCCTCCTAGCGTTCCCCTCCCCCGCATGTGCGCCCCGGCAGATAGTTGCCGCACGCAGCTATGCGCCGGGCACAGCGAATCCCCGCGGGTGCGTTCCGGGTGGGAGCGCATCCCGCGGGGATTTCGCGTGAAAGATTAGATGAGGCGGGTCATCCAGCCGTGGCGGTCCTCAACGGTGCCGAGCTGAATACCGACGAGCTCTTCGCGCAGGCTCTTGGAGATTTCGCCGAAGTGCTCGGTGGGTGCCGGAATCTCAAAATCCTCGGCCTTGAGCTTGCCGATGGGGGCAACCACTGCTGCGGTACCGCAGGCGAAGATTTCGGTAATGTCGCCGTTGGCCACGCCCTCGCGCCACTCGTTGAGGGTGATGGCGCGCTCCTCCACGGTCATGCCGCGGTCCTTGGCCAGCTGAATCAGCGAGGAGCGGGTCACGCCCTCCAGGATGGTGCCGGTCAGCTCGGGGGTGACAATCTTGTTTTCCTTGCCGAAGATGAAGAACACGTTCATGCCGCCGAGCTCTTCGATGGCGTCGCCGCGGTGCGGGTCCTTGAAGATAACCTGCTTGCAGCCGTGCTTCTCACCCTCGGTCTGGGCAATCATGGAGGCCGCGTAGTTACCGCCGCACTTGGCTGCGCCGGTGCCGCCCTCGCCCGCGCGGGCGTAGGGGGTGGAGAGCCAGATGTCCACGGGCTCGGGAGTGCCGAAGTAGTTACCTGCGGGCGAGCCAATCACGTGGTACTGCACGTGGCGTGCGGGGCGAACACCCAGGAACGCCTCGGTGGCAATCATGAAGGGGCGGAAGTAGAAGGCCTCACCGTCACCGGTGGGGACCCACGATTCGTCCGCCTTAATCAGCTGGCGCAGGGACTCAATGAAGGTCTCGGCGGGCAGCTGCGGCAGGGAGAGGCGGTGCGCGGAGTTCGCGAAGCGGGCGGCGTTCTTTTCGGGGCGGAAGGTCCACACGGAGCCGTCGGCGTGGCGGTAGCCCTTAATGCCCTCGAAGATTTCCTGACCGTAGTGGAAGACGGATGCTGCGGGGTCCAGAACGAGCGGGCCGTAGGGGTGGACTCGGGCGTCGTACCAGGTGCCGCCGGTCTTGTAGTCACCCTCCCAGTCGATGGTGACCATGTGGTCGGTGAAGTAGTCGCCGAAGCCGGGGTTCTTGAGGATTTCTTCGCGGCGTTCGGCGGAGGCGGGTGACTGGTTTGCTTCGTGGCTGAATTCGATGGCCATCGTTCTGCGTTCCTCTTCGTCTAATGCATCATTCTGCGTTCTTCGAGTTCGGTCGCTCTCGCACGGTGGGAGCGGCCGGGGCTGCCTGCGGCCGCTGATGCGCCGGGGTGTGTGCGGTGGGCGCGGTGCCGAGGCAGGTGGTGCATCCGTGGGGACGGTTCGTGCTTTCGAGCAGCGTGGATGCATCAAGGTACGCGGTGGAGGGTATCCACCGCCGAGGAGGTCGGGCGGGTGTGCTCGACTGTTTTAGAGTACCGGAAAGATGCTTTTGCCGCATGTGCACCTTTTACCCCATTCAGGATGTGAACAGGTGGGTTTCGCAGGTCAGGTTCGGCGGGCGGGTTTAAACCTAGCGGCAGTGGATACCTCTCCCCCGCCCGCACAGATATATGTAGCCACGAGCGTGGGCAGACGAGCGCGGGGCAGGCACAGGTAAAGCCCGGAAGGTGTGTTCCTTCCGGGCTTCCCTGGCGTTTTTATTCAGCGCTCACGCTGTCATAAGCGAGTTTTAGTCAGCTGACCTTAGCCGAGGCGTGCGAGCACGTCCGCGCCAACCCGATCGGTGCCACGCACGGTCGCGCCGTTTTCGCGCATGTCCGCCTCGACGGCGTCCTCAATGCGGGCCGCGGCGGCATCGTAGCCGAGGTGGCGCAGCAGCATCGCGCCGGCGAGGATTGCGGCGGTGGGGTTGGCCTTGTTCTGGCGGGCGATATCCGGTGCAGAACCGTGCACGGGCTCGAACATGGAGGGGAACTCGCCGACGGCGTTAATGTTGCCGCTGGCGGCGTAGCCAATACCGCCGGTGACCGCGCCGGCAAGGTCGGTGATGATATCGCCGAAAAGGTTATCGGTCACGATCACGTCGAAGCGGGAGGGGTCGGTGACCATGAAGATGGTGGTCGCATCAATGTGCAGGTAGTCGGTCTCAACCTCGGGGAATTCAGCCGCGATTTCGGCGAAGTAGCGGTTGTAGAGGCGACCTGCGTGGGTGAGCACGTTGGTCTTGTGCACGAGGGTGACCTTCTTGCGGCGGGTGGAGGCCAGCTCGAAGGCGTAGCGTACCAGGCGCTCCACGCCGTGCGCGGTGTTGAGGGAGACCTCGGTGGCAATCTCGTGCGGGGTGCCCTGGCGAATCACGCCGCCGTTACCGATGTAGGGGCCTTCAGTGCCTTCACGCACGACCACGAAGTCGATGTTGCCGGGGTTGGCCAGCGGAGATACCGCGCCGGGGTACAGGCGGGAGGGGCGCAGGTTGATGTAGTGGTCGAAGGCGAAGCGCAGCTTCAGGAGCATTTCGCGTTCGATGAGGCCGGAGGGAATCTTGCCGCTACGCGGGTCGGCACCGATGGCACCGAAGAGAATTGCGTCGTGCTTCTTGAGGGATTCCATGGTGGACTCGGGCAGGGTCTCACCGGTTTCGAGCCAGTGCTCGGCGCCGAGCTTGTACTGGGTGGGGTTGACGGCGATGTTTTCGAGCTCGCAGGCGCGGGTGAGGATGCGCTGGGCTTCGGTAATGATTTCGGGGCCGATGCCGTCGCCGGGGATGACGGCGAGGTCGATGCTACGTGCTTCAGTCATGCCTCTACCGTAATACGCGCGGGCGGGCGGGCGGTAGGGTGCGCGGGCGGGTTCTCAGAGTCTGGGCCGTCGGAGTCCGGGTCGTTCCGGGCGGGTGGGAAGACCCGCAGCGTGGCTAACAGGAGGGTTAAAACACTTTTCCCCGGCTGAATCATCAGCCGGGGAAAAGAGATGGTATTTCTACCCCGAGTGGGGTCGAGTACCTAAAACGTTACCGCTAATTATGCGGTGCGCTGGCAGAGGGTGACCTTGACGTAGCCGTTACCACGGGTGCTACGAGCGGTCGGAGCGTTGCCTGCGGAGGTAATGGTACCGCCGGAAACACCAGGAGCAACGTAGGAGCCACCTGCGCCGCCGCCGCCACCAAACTGCGAGAAGCCGGTGTTCTGGCGCAGACCGTCGGGGTTGTTGTTCCACTTCTGGGTCAGAACGATTGCGGATGCGGAGGTGGAAGCACCGGAGCCACCGCCACCGTAACCTGCGCCACCACCTGCGGAGATGACGGACTGGTAACCGTTCCAGTTGAAGCCAATGGACTTGTATTCCAGAGCCTTCTTCTCACCGGTTGCCTTCACGGTAACAACTTCCTTGACGGTGCGGTCGTTGTTGTCAATCATGTAGGAGTAGGAGCCCACGCCGTCGCCACCGTTACCGGTGAAGCCTGCGCCACCCTGGTTACCGGACTTAGCGGAGTGGTAAATCTCCTGGTTGTTGGTGGAGGAGTAACCCAGAACGCCGTTGGGGGAGGTGCCGGAGGGCAGGTCGGTCTTGGAACCACCGTTACCACCGATACCTGCGGAGCCACCCTCACCTGCGTTAACAGTGGTGGTGACGGAGGTGTCTGCGGAGTAGGTCAGTGCACCCTGGTTACCCGCTGCACCTGCTGCACCCTCAGCAGAACCACCGGTAGAACCGATGACGGGGTAAACGTTGCGCTTTGCTTTCTCGGGCCACAGGCGACCTGCGTCAACAGCACCGGGGAAGATGTAGTCGAAGTTGTTGTTAGCGCCACCAGCGTTCACGAAGCCGGCGCCGCCGCCGCCACCTGCAACTGCAACGGGGGTGCCGTTGATAACCAGAGCGGAGGAGCCACCGCCGGAAGCGGAGTAGGTGATGCGCTTCAGGGTGGAGTTATCGGGCCAAATAGCGTTGACGCGCTGCATGACGCTTGCAGGAATCGGGGTGGGCAGGTTGGAGGAACCACCGTTACCGTAGCCCTCACCACCCTCTGCGGGGGACAGGGGGCCGTTACCGATACCACCGGCTGCACCGATGAGCTGAACGGTCTGGCCGGGCTTGACCTCGATGATACCGGTGATCTTAGCACCGGAACCTGCTGCCATATCGTCGTAGTTGGTACCACCAGCACCGCCGACGACCTCGAACTTAATCTTGTCGACCAGTGCGGGAACAACGAAAGAGGTAGTGCCCTTACCACCTGCAGAGGTACCCTCAGCGGTGTAAGCAGCGGAGGAAGCCCACTCGCACTCGGTGGAGGAAGCAAAAGCCGGAACAACGGCAGAAGCCGCGACAACCGGAGCAGCCCATGCTGCGCCCGCAACAACCTTGCGGCGAGAAATGTTAGTAGACATATATGTCCTTCGAGAGTGATGTCATTTGAGGAATAAGAGTTATCACCCATCGTCGTGCACGGTGACAATTCACCAAAGTGATTGAGCGAGTAAAGCCGGACAGTATTCCGACCCCGGATGATAACAACATAATGCTGTACCGTTCCGCGTGGGAGCGTCCCACAAGGGGCCTTGGTGCGCCCGATGGGCTCAGCCTTCTACACGCCGGGTGACGATACAGGTAAAACTATACCCACCAATTCCAACCCCCGCAATGGTTTTCAATAGAGCCCTGATGAGGGGTTATGACAAAAACCCTCCGTTAAGATTGAAGGTTTTTCAACCCAAATAGGTTACTTAAGAAAGTTTTTAGTGATATACACCTAAATTCAAACCCCATATAACCCCAAACCCTCAAGCGGTGATTGAGAGAAAAATCTGATTTAATGTGGCAAAGCTCATAAATAATCCTGTATTTCAGCGTGTCGCGCACACAGAATCACACACAGGCAAAGATATACCCACACGCACTATGTGCACGTCAGCGCATTTTGTGGGCCTCCTATGCCCGCGATACTCCCCTCACCCCCTCGCTACACTGGAAACATGCCCCTCAAGCACACCGAACCCCAGCAGAACCCACAGCACAGCACAGAGACAGCCGAATCAGGCCACGCCGTAACGCATAACCGCGGTAGCTCAGAAAACAGCGACCTGCCCGCCGACGCCATCACCGCCTCCAGCCGCATGCAAAACTACCTCAGAGACAAACGCGGCTGGATGAACTTCATCGTCGTCGCGCACATGCAGTTCTTCTGCTGCGTACTCTCCGTTGCCTTCGTCAACAGCTACGGCTGGATCCCGCTCATCTCCGCGCTCTGCAGCACCACCGCGCTCTACTTCCGCTACCGCTTCCCCTACGGCAGCATCTACGTGGTCATCGCGGCGCTCTGTCTCACCCTCGTGACCCCCTTCCCCGACTCACTCGTCATCACCTGCTACCCGCCGGTCAGCCTCGCCGCCTACCACACCGGCAGGCACTGGACCCGCCGCGCCCGCTTCCGTGCCCTCATTCTCGGCTGGGTCGGCGCACTCGCCGTCACCGTGCAGGCCTCGCTCTCGTTCCTCTACCACTGGGACGACATACCCGCCCGCATCTTCATCTGCCTGATGCTCGGCGTGCTCTGCGGATCCATCTTCACCGTCTTCTGGTTCCTCGGCGACTCCCGCCGCATGCGCGAACTGCGCAGCGAAGAGTTCAAAGAACGCGCCCGCCGCCTCGAATACGAGCAGGAACAGGAACGCCGCCTCGCCGCGCAGGATGAACGCACCCGAATCGCCCGCGAAATGCACGATATTGTGGCGCACTCGCTCTCCAGCATTATTTCTCAGGCGGATGGGGCACGCTACGCCGCCGCGAGCGCCCGCACCGCACGCGCCCAGCAGGCAGAGCAGGCAGAGCAGCAGACTGAACAGGCTGAGCAGTCCGGTCAGGCTCAGCAGCAGAGCGAACCGGATATTGCCGAGCAGACCCTCGAACTCATTGCAGATACGGCACGCGACTCCCTCACTCAGATGCGTTCCCTCCTCGGGCTACTCCGCACGGACGAGGCAACCGCCTACGCACCCGTTCCCACCCTCAGCGATGTGCCCGCTCTCGTGGAGCAGAGCCGCCGCGCCGGGCTACCCGTCACTTTCACCGGAATTACCGGCACCATGGCGCGCACCCTACCGCAGGGTGCCGAGCTGGCGGCGTACCGCACCGTGCAGGAGGCGCTCACCAACGCGCTCAAGCACTCCCCCGGCGCGGCAACCACCGTCACCATTCACTGGGGCGAGGACGGTCTGCACTTGTGGGTACATAACGACCCGGTTTCCTCTACCGCGGCTCAGCACATTGCCCGCCCGGTACCCGGCAGTGGCAACGGTCTGCGCGGCATGAGCGAGCGCATCGCCCTCTACCACGGCGTCCTCACCTACGGTCTGCAGCCTGACGGCGGCTGGCTCGTTGAGGCGGCGCTGCCCTACCGCGATCTCTAATACCCGTGCCCTCTACTACCTCGTGATCTAGGATTGAAACTATGTACTCTTCTGCACCACAGACTTCTGTACCACAGACCACCCAGCCGATTCGCGTGATGCTCGTTGACGACCAGCGCCTAGTGCGCGGCGGTTTGAGCATGCTCGTCAACTCCCAGCCGGACCTGCAGGTCGTCATGGAAGCCGATGACGGCCTGGCGGCGATTGACGTTTTTGACCGCATGGTGTCTGAGGGGCAGGCGCCGCAGGTCATCCTCATGGATGTGCGCATGCCGCACTGCGACGGCCTGGAGGCGGCACGCCGCATTCTGGAGCGTGACGGCGAGCGTGAGGTTTCCGAGGATGAGCGGGTGCGCATTATTATGCTCACGACTTTCGATATTGATGAGTACGTGTATTCGGCGGTGCGTGCGGGTGCGAGCGGTTTCTTGTTGAAGGACACCCCGCCGGAGCAGCTGCTGGAGGCGATTCGTACGGTGCACCGCGGCGATGCGGTGATTGCGCCGTCTGCAACTCGCCGTCTGTTGGAGCAGATGATTCCGGTGCTGGACTCCCCCGCTCCTGTTGTTCCTACCGCTCCTGCTCCTCCTGCCGCCGAGTCTGCGCAGGTTATTCCCCCGACTGCTGGTTCTGAGCTTCCCAAGGCAACGTTTATTCCGGCTGAGCATGCAAGCCCGGCTAATTCTTCTTATCAGAGCGAGCCTGTGCAGGATTATCCGCATCGTGAGTTGATTGAGCAGTTGTCGCCGCGTGAGTTTGAGGTGCTGGGTTTGATTGCGCGTGGCTTGTCGAATGCGGAGATTACGCGGGAGCTGGTGCTTTCGGAGGCGACGGTGAAGACGCATGTGTCGCATGTGTTGGCGAAGTTGGGTGCACGTGATCGTGTGCAGGCGGTCATTATGGCGTATGAGGCGGGTATCGCCCACTAGCGCTCCCTTATATAAGGGCACAGCAGAATAAAGGACACAGTGAAGCCCCGGCGGGCGCCTCCTGATCGAGGCACCCTCCGGGGCTCTTTAGTTAAGTAGTTTCTTGTATCTCGTCGATGATTCGTTCAAAGTCGCTCATGAGCTCAGGTAGTTTATTCCGCGCGACATCCCATAGGACAGCAAAATCAATACTCACATAGCTATGAGAAATAACGTTACGAATAGCAATGAGGTACTGCCACTCAGCCCGTTCATACCGTTCATAGTCTTCTGGGTATTTTGAACGAATTCTATTGAGGGTCTCACCAATGACCTGAAAGCGCATACAGAGCGCGTCCTGAACAACTGCATTTGAATCGTCTATCAGGTCTTCGTATCGCGCCGGCGTAAAAGAATAGATACGCTGAGCCGATTCAAGAATCAGGGAGAAGTCGTCCAGCGAGCTTTTCATAGCGGCAGCTCCACCATGTCCGGTTCTGCTTCCGCGTAGATGCGGGGGCGCAACTGGGTGACCATATCAACGCTACGGCCGGTCAGCTGTTCAATGCGGTGCTGAGCATCCACCATCTGCATGAACTCGTCAAAAGGAGCTACGCCCGGCATCTGCACCAGAAAATCCAGGTCGCTGGTTTCGGTCAGCTCACTGCGGGCGGCGCTACCGAAGAGCCGGGCACGGCGCACGCCAGCGTCACGGAGGATCTGAAGAACCTCCGCTTCGTGGGGTAGCGTGTACCCGCGACGCAGATTGGGGTGGCTAGTGCTCATACACCCATCATACGCGCAAAGCCAGGCTACAGGTCAGCCGCTTAGAACCTACTCTATGAATCCGCCCTGTGCACGACAAAGCCCCGGCGGGCGCCTCCTTTTTTCTGAACTGCCTCCCGTTTCTTGGACATCGAAAATAAAGTCCAAGAAACAGGAGGCTT
>NZ_KV830893.1:0-105669 GCF_001836905.1 Rothia sp. HMSC062F03
GTTCACTGTATGGTTTTTGGATAACAATCCCGTAGGTTTGCGGTGATTATAGCGAGAGGGAAACGCCTGGTTCCATTCCGAACCCAGAAGCTAAGACTCTTTGCGCCGATGGTACTGCACTTTTGTGGGTGTGGGAGAGTAGGTTATTGCCGCTTTATTATTCAATAGCCCCGGCTTCGCCGGGGCTATTTTTGTTTAACAAACTATTCTGCTTGACGGGTAGTGCACCCGGTGGAAGAAACTCCGGGCAGAGAATAATAGGGGAGAGGTGCCTCTCCTCCCTAACGTCCACGGTCGAGGCCGCCCAGGCGCTTAGAGAGGCCGCGGATCCGCATCGTTACAGGTGCACGAAAGCCGCCCTCTATACTAGAATGGTATGGCTTATATTGGGCATTAAAGACGGGCCAAGCGCCCCTCCATAGAGTTGATGCCTCAGGCAGCGGACCGTCCGGACCGACTGCATCCACGACCCGCCACGAGCGGATACCTCCCAAGGAGATTCATGTCTGAGACCCCCCGCCACGAGTCTAACGGCTCCGGCCCCCGTCAGCACCGCAAGAACAACGGCGGCAAGGATTTCCGCTCCAAGAAGGGCGGCAAGAACTTCGGCGGTAAGGGCGGTTTCAAGCGTAACGATCGCGGAGGTAAGAAGTTCGACGGTCGCCGCTCTGACTCGCGTTCGAAGGCACCCCGCTCCAATGGACCCGAGGGTGACGCACCCCGCGAAGAGGTACGTAGCATCGGTGGCCGTGCAGGCTACCGTCCCGCTAAGCCCAAAGCACCCGAGATTGACAGCGATGTGACCGGTCGCGAACTGGACGGTGCAACCTACCGTCAGCTACGTGCCCTGGAGCCTCGTAACGCTGAGACCGTTGCCAAGCATCTGGTGATGGCGGGTCGTTACCTTGACATCGACCCCGAATTCGCGCTGGCGCACGCCGTTGCTGCCTCCCGTAGCGCCGGTCGTATCGCCGCCGTGCGTGAAGCCGTGGGTATCGCTGCCTACGTGGCAGAGGACTACGAGCTGGCCCTGCGTGAGCTGCGTACTCACCGTCGCATCAGCGGTTCCGTGGACCACCTTGCGCTGCTGGTGGACTGCGAACGTGCACTGGGACGACTGCCCAAGGCACAGGAAATGATTGCCGAATTCAAGCGTGAAGAGCTGCCTGCCGAGGTGCGTGTGGAACTGGCTATCGTCGAGTCCGGCATCCTGACCGATCAGGGCAAGAAGAGCCAGGCCGTGGTAGCCCTTCAGATTCCCCAGCTGAACCCCAAGCGCGCATTCGAATACAGCCCGCGTCTCTTTAGCGCCTACGCCGATGCCCTCGCCAACGCTGGCCGCAATCAGGAAGCCGAGCGTTGGGCACGCCTATCTGTCGTAGCTGAGGCAGCGCTGGGCCAGGGCAACTTCGCGGAGCCCGAAATCTTCGATATTTTTGGCGAGGCAGACCTCTTCGAGAAGGAAGAGACGCCCGCAGAACGCCCGGTCAAGGCTGCAGATGAGGAAGCCTCCGAGAAGGCAGAAGCAACCGGCTCCGAAGAGAATACCTCCGAGGACTCCGCCGCGGAAGCACCTGAAGATTCTGAAGCCGAGGAAAAGGCCGAGGCTGACGTAGAGTAATAGCCTGTACATACCGAACCGCCGGATGCGGCTCCCCGAGAGCTCGCCTCCGGCGGTTCGCGCTATATCGGAGAGGCTACCCGTCCGAATAGGAACTGCCCGTGACGAACGATAGGCCCCGGTAGTGCGGAACGGGTACGATAGAGGGAAAATACTAGCCGCTCAGACCCCGGAAGAGGTTCCTATGACCACGACCGCACTCCTTGCCCGATACGACGCGCTCCTCTCAGACCTGGACGGCGTTGTCTACGCTGGCCCCTTCGCCATCGAGGGAGCTCCCGAAGCCCTCAACCGTGCGGAGGAAGAGCTCAACGTACCGGTCATCTTCGTGACTAACAACGCTTCCCGTTCGGTAGAATCCGTCGCAGAACACCTTCGCGACCTTGGAGTGCACACCCTGGCAGAACGAGTCGTCAGCTCCGCACAGGCCGGCGCAAAGCTTCTCGCGCAAAAGATTCCTGCGGGCTCCAAAGTGCTGATTACCGGTACCGAGGCCCTCGCCGACTGTGTGCGCGACGCAGGCCTGGAACCCGTACGCACCGAGGCCGAGGGGCCAGTAGCCCTCATTCAGGGCTTTGACCCGAAGATGGGCTGGGAGGATCTCGCGGAAGCCGCCTACACCCTCGCTAACCCCGAGGTGCTGTGGATCGCCACTAACACCGATCAGACCATCCCTAAGGAACGCGGCCAGGCCCCCGGCAACGGCACCCTCGTCGCAGCCGTGGCAACCGCTTCGCGCCGTACCCCGCTCGTTGCGGGCAAACCCGAAGCCCCCATCTTCCACACCGCAGCACAGGCCCTGAACTCCGAGCGTCCCGTCATTGTGGGTGACCGCCTGGATACCGATATTCTCGGCGCTAATAACGCGCAGATGGACGGCGCGCTCGTGCTCACCGGTGTGCAGACCTACCGCGACGTCATCGAAGCCGTACCCGAACAGCGCCCGACCTACGTGCTGCGTACCCTGGACGACTTCTTCGCACCCTACCCCGAGATTGAGGTGCTCTTCGAAGGCTACGAGGTGATTGCGACCGGCCCCACCTGGCAGGCACGGGTGCGAGGCGAGAACCTGATTCTCACAGGCCCCGAGAACCTCGACGAGGGCACCTTCGCCGGAAGCGAGAGCGAAGCAGAGGCCTGGCGCGTCGCCTACGCCGCCTGGTGGGCAGCCAACCCCGAGCAGGCCGCCGTACCCGTCATCAAGGGTCTTCCCGGTGCCTAAACAGAACGAAACTATGAACGCCGAGACCACCGACCGTTCTATCGCGGATGCCGAATTTGAGCGGCAACTGGCGGCGACCCTCGCCATGGACCCGGTAGAACGCGTCAAACGTCTCGAAACGATGAGCGAGCAACTGGAAAAGGATCTCGAGAATCTCTCCTAACCTCGCGGCGGTGAGCTCTCAGACGGTAATGTTCTGAGGGTTCACGGCACTACACGACGACAGAAAGAAGATATGGGCAAAGACACCGCGCGCCTCGATAAGTACCTGGTCGAAGCCGGATTCGTGAGCTCCCGAACCCTCGCCGCAAAGCTCATTGCCGCTGGAGACGTGCAGGTCAATGGCAAGGCCGCGCGCAAAGCGTCCAGGCTCGTGGGACCGGAGGATACCCTCTACGTGCGTCAGAGCGAACTGACCGAATACGTCAGCCGCGCAGGCCACAAGCTCGCGGGTGCCCTCGATGCGTTCCCCGATATCGAGGTTGAAGGCAAGCGTTGCCTGGATGCGGGAGCATCCACCGGAGGCTTTACCGACGTGCTACTTCGTCGAGGGGCCCGGCATGTGGCGGCCGTGGACGTGGGGCACGGACAGCTCGTGGACGCGTTACGCGAAGATCCCCGAGTTGGCGTGTACGAAGGCCTCAACGTTCGTTACCTGAAGCCCGAAGATATTGGCGGACAGGTTGAGCTGACGGTCTCGGACCTGTCGTTCATCTCGCTGACCCTGGTCATGGAGGCGCTAGCGAACGCCACCGAAACCGGCGGTGATCTGGTGCTCATGGTCAAACCGCAGTTCGAGGTCGGCAAGCACCGCATCGGACGCGGGGGAGTGGTCTACGAAGAATCCGCCCGCCGTGAAGCGGTGGAAAAGGTACAAGCCTCCGCCATCAGTCACGGGCTGCGGGTGATGGGCATGGAGCCCAGTCCGCTCCCCGGTCAGGACGGCAACGTGGAGTACTTCCTATGGTGTCGAAAAGAAAATAAATAGCGTTGAGATAGTCTGAGAGGACTCCAATCGAGCGTGAGTAAAGCGCTACGGCCGGGGACTTCTCGGGCTATCGCGCTATCGAGGTGCCTTGGCAACGGGCCTCCGCAGATTATTCGAAATAATTTTCTAAAAATAGAGTATTTTAGAAAATTTTCGAGAACATATTCGGTATGATGGGTGTAGATACACCAACTCAATACCCCAACCATGAATGGGAGAGAGTCGTTATGGCAGAACAAAAGAGCCATGTAGAAAAGGGAGCTGCTCTCGCGCAGGTGCAGTCGGAGGGCGAGCATCACGCGGCGGAACGTTCAGTCAATCGCGGGCGAAAGATCTTGGTCTTTGCGCACGTGGGACGCAAAGAAGCACGAGATGCCGCTCGCCAGGCCTGTGCCCAGCTCTACAAGGCAGGGCTGACCCCCGTCATGACTCGCTCCGATCTGGAAACCCTGAGCGAGAACTGGGCTGAGCCCGTTCCCGTGCAGGTGGTGCATGAATCGGTGGCCCTTATCGATATTGAGCTTGGCGTGGTGCTGGGCGGCGACGGCTCGATTCTGCGTGCCGCCGAGATGGTGCGCCGAACCAGTATTCCCCTGATTGGCGTGAATCTGGGGCACGTCGGCTTTCTCGCCGAATCCGAAGAGAGCGACCTGAGTGAGACGGTGCGTCACATCGTTAACAGCGAGTACACGGTCGAAGAGCGTATGGCCATTGACGTTGAAGTCTGGAACGACGGTAAGCGCGTGCATAGCGACTGGGCACTGAACGAAGCCAGCGTCGAAAAGGGTAACCGCGAAAAGATGATCGAGGTCATCATCGAGGTAGACTGCCGGCCGCTGAGTACCTTCGGCTGTGACGGCGTGGTCATGGGGACCCCCACCGGCTCGACCGCTTACGCTTTCTCGGGTGGTGGTCCGGTGGTCTGGCCCGAGGTTGAAGCGATCCTGATGGTTCCGCTCTCGGCCCATGCGCTCTTTGCGCGCCCGCTCGTGGCGGCTCCCACCTCAACCCTGGCGGTAGAGCTCATGCCCGAAAACGGTGCCTCCGGTGTGCTGTGGTGCGATGGTCGCCGCACTGTGGAGCTTGACCCTGGCTCGCGTATTGAAGTGCGTCGATCCGAGAAGTCCGTGCTGCTGGCCCGCATCCACCCCGCGCCCTTCTCGGAGCGTCTGGTGCGCAAATTTGAGTTGCCCATCCGCGGCTGGCGCGGTCCGCAGGAGGCTGAGACGCAGTCCTCCAAGTAGGGGAGGCTACTTACAATATTCGCTGCGCGACGGCAATTGTCACCTCTGCAGAGGGGGGCGAGAAAAGTTCGAGACGGTCAAAAGAAAAGGAATGAACGTTCGTGATTGAGGAAATTCATATTCGAGACCTCGGCATCATTACCGATGCGAGGCTCCCCCTCGAACCGGGGTTCTCCGTTCTGACCGGTGAAACCGGTGCGGGTAAAACCATGGTTGTCACCGCCCTCGGAATGCTTCTGGGTGCTCGCTCGGACGCCTCCAGCGTGCGCAACGGCGCCAAGAATGCGCTCGCCGAGGCCGTCATCCGCTTGCCGCGAGGCCACCGTGCCCTCGCCCTGGCCGAAGAAGCCGGCGGAACCACCGAAGAGATTGACGAACAGAGCTCGGAGCTGTTGCTGGCTCGCACCGTCAACGCTTCCGGACGCTCGCGTGCCCACGTCGGCGGTTGCTCCGCACCCATCGGCACTCTCGCCCAGATTGGGCAGAGCCTCGTGGCCGTGCACGGCCAGTCGGACCAGCTACGCCTCAAATCGCCCGCAGAACAGCGCCAATCCCTCGACCTGTATGCGGGGGAGGAGCTGGCCTCCCTACTGGAGAAGTATCGAGAGAACTACGAACGCTACCGTGCCGCTGCCGCGGAACTCAAGGAAGTTCGGGAGAACTCTCGCGCTCGCGCACTAGAGGCGCAGAGCCTGCAGGGGGCGCTCGAGGAGATCGCCGCCGTCAACCCCCGCGCGGGTGAAGAGGATGAGCTCAAGGCCGAAATGGTGAAGCTCATGAACGTTGAGGCTCTGCGGATTGCCTCCGCGACCGCCCTGACCGCGCTGAGCGGTAGCGAATACTCGAGCGGCGAGGAAGCCAACGTTATGGGTCTGCTCGATGCCGCCCGTAGCGCCCTGCAGGGACAGGCCTCTGCCGATGAAGAGCTTGCCGCCCTGGAAGCTCGTGTCAACGAGCTCATGATCCTGACCACCGATATCGCCTCGGATCTTTCCTCCTATGCGGCTTCCCTGGATGTGGAGGGGCCCGAGCGTCTGGCTCAGGTGCAGACCCGCCGCGCCCAGCTGGCAACGCTCATGCGCAAGTACGGGGCGGATATCGCCGAGGTGCTTGAATGGGCCGAGGAATCCCGCGCCCGCCTGGACACCCTCGTTGACGACCCGCAGCGCCAGGAAACTCTCGAAACGGAACTCGTGCAGTTGCGCAAGGTCTTGGGGGAACAGGCAGAAGAGCTGACAAACCTGCGCCGCGCGGCCGCCCAAAAACTTGCCGATGCGGTGAGCGAGGAGCTGACCGCCCTGGCCATGCCGAACGCCTCCCTTGTGGTGGAAGTTGCCGAGGCGGAGAAATTCTCGGTACACGGCCGCGACACCGTCACCTTCATGCTGGCACCCCACCGCACCGCCGTGCCCCGCCCGCTCGGCAAGGGTGCATCCGGCGGTGAGCTCTCCCGCGTGATGCTCGCCCTCGAAGTGGTACTCGCCGAAGTGGATCCCGTGCCCACCTTCATCTTTGACGAAGTCGACTCGGGTGTGGGCGGCAAGGCCGCCATCGAGATTGGTCGCCGACTGGCCATGCTTGCCCGGCACGTTCAGGTGCTGGTGGTGACCCACCTGCCGCAGGTGGCAGCCTTCGCCGACCAGCACATCCTGGTGCTCAAGAACGACGACGCCTCGCTGTCTAAAGTGCAGGTGCTCACGGAGGAAGAGCGCGTGGTGGAGTTGGCTCGTATGCTCTCCGGTCACGACCAATCCGAGTCGGCTCGCGAGCACGCTCGGGAGCTATTGGAAGCCGGGCGACAGGTGTCCCAGAACCAGGGGTGAAACACCCCGAACCGCAAATAATGTACCTCGAAATCCACCGCCTGAAAACGGGAGTACCGGACGACCAAACCCGGCGCACGTGGGGCGGAGGGTATGAGATACTCAAGGGGTACTTGAGGAAAATCTATGAACGGAGTTGCGGGAATATAAAACCCCCGCAGACGTTACAGTGGAGACAGAACCCGAGGGGAGAGCTCCGGCCTGCGAGAATCATCTCGCGGCGTAGTTCTCTGCTTGGATAGCAGACAAGAAAATGGTAGGCTTGAATTCCGTGGTGAATGAAAAAAATAACGCTCAGAACGCGTCCTCTAACGACAAGGTAACCCGCCAGATTTTCGTGACCGGCGGTGTTGCATCTTCTCTCGGTAAGGGCCTGTCGGCCTCTTCCCTCGGTCAGCTTCTTCGCTCTCGCGGCCTCTCTGTGACCATGCAGAAGTTCGACCCCTACCTGAACGTCGACCCCGGTACGATGAACCCCTTCCAGCACGGTGAAGTCTTTGTCACCGACGACGGTGCAGAAACCGACCTGGACATCGGACACTACGAGCGTTTCCTGGACGAGAACCTCGACCAGTCCGCTAACGTGACCACCGGTCAGGTTTACTCCTCCGTTATCGCGAAGGAACGCCGCGGCGAATACCTCGGCGACACCGTCCAGGTGATTCCTCACATCACCGACGAGATCAAGTCCCGCATGCGTCACGCCGCGGAAATCGACAACGCCCCCGACATCATCATTACCGAAATCGGCGGCACCGTTGGCGATATTGAATCCCTGCCCTTCATGGAAGCTGCACGCCAGGTACGCCGCGATGTTGGACGCAAGAACGTCTTCTTCCTGCACGTCTCCCTGGTGCCCTACATCGGCCCCTCCGGCGAGCTGAAGACCAAGCCTACCCAGCACTCCGTCGCAGCACTGCGCGGCCTGGGTATTCAGCCTGACGGCCTGATTCTGCGCTGTGAGCGCGAGGTTCCCGCATCGCACCGCTCCAAGATCGGTAACGCCTGCGACGTGGACACCGACGCTGTCATCTCCTGCGCCGATGCCCCCAGCATCTATGACATCCCCAAAACCCTGCACAGCCAGAAGCTCGACGACTACATCCTCGACTACTTCGGCATCGAGGCACCCGAGCCCGACTTCACCCAGTGGGACCGCCTGCTCGACGCAGTGCACCGCCCCGCCGCAGAGGTGAACGTGGCCCTGGTCGGTAAGTACATCGACCTGCCCGACGCATACCTCTCGGTCTCCGAGGCTCTGCGCGCCGGCGGCTTCGCAAACAACGTGAAGGTCAACATCAAGTGGGTTGCCGCCGACCTGTGCGCAACCGACGAGGACGCAGACCACCAGCTGCGCGGCATGGACGCCATCCTAGTGCCCGGCGGCTTCGGCATCCGCGGCCTGGACGGCAAGATTGGCGCCCTCAAGTACGCACGCGAGCACAAGATCCCGACCCTGGGTATCTGCCTGGGTCTGCAGTCCATGGTGATTGAGTACGCGCGTAACGTGCTGGGTCTGCCCGAGGCGTCCTCCACCGAGTTCGACCCCGAGACCCCCGTACCCGTTATCGCCACCATCGAAGAGCAGAAGCAGTTCGTCGAGGGTGCCGGCGACCTGGGCGGCACCATGCGCCTGGGCCTGTACAAGGCAAACCTGGTGCCCGGCTCTCAGGTAGCTAAGGCATACGGCGCAACCGAGGTTGCAGAGCGTCACCGCCACCGCTACGAGGTGAACAACGAGTACCGCGAGCAGCTCGAAGAGGCTGGTCTCGTGATCTCCGGTACCTCCCCGGATTCCTCGCTGGTTGAGTACGTGGAGCTGCCCGCAGAGGTTCACCCCTACTACGTGGCAACTCAGGCACACCCCGAGTACCGCTCCCGCCCGACCCGCCCGCACCCGCTCTTTGCAGGCCTGATTAAGGCTGCCCTGGAGCGCCGCGGCGCATAAGGCGGCCGAACGCGTTGAGTGCCCCATCCGTCCCCTCGGCGGCTGGGGCGCTCGCCGTTTAACCGTCTTAACCCATCGGGGTCCGCCGAGTAACGGGGAGACGCGCGAGGGGGTTCCGAAACGAACCCTCTAGAATAGAAATATGAGCGAAAACCAGCATATTATCGACGAACCCTCCGAACGCACGATTCGCACCCGGACCGTCAAATACAGCGGATACGTCATCGAAACCGTGGTCGAGGATTACGAGCTGAACGAGGACACCGTACTCACCCGCGACGTCGTGGAGATGCCCGGTGCCGTCGCCGTAGCGGTTCTCAACGAACGCAACGAACTGCTGATGCTCAACCAGTACCGGCACCCGGTGCGCATGAACCTCTGGGAGGTGCCCGCCGGCCTGCTCGACATCGACGGTGAGGACCCTCTGCACGCCGCACAGCGCGAGCTCGCCGAGGAGACCGACCTGCGAGCCGCCAGCTGGCACGCCCTGACCGACTACTTCAGCAGCCCCGGCGCAACCAGCGAGGCGGGTCGCGTCTACCTGGCCCGCGACCTGAGCGAGCTGCCCCGCCAGGAGCGTACCGAACGCACCGAAGAAGAGGCGGAGATGACCTACCGCTGGGTTCCCCTGCAGGATGCGGTGCAGTTGGTTCTGGACGGTAAAGTGCACAACGCGCTGGCCATCCAGGCGATTCTGGCCACTTACGCCGCCTCAGCGCGCGGCTTCGAAGGCTTGCGCGAAGCCGCCGGCGGCTGGGAATTCCACCCCTACATGGGGCATCGCCGACAGAAGCCGCAGACCTTCCGTTAGGGTTCGGAGTCTTCTCGCCCGATCCCTCGAAGAGGCATTTCGCGCTACCGTGCGCATCCGAACAAATCCGAACGACCGCGTGGGAAGGGAAGAGATATGGCACAGCCCGCGCTGAAGAGCGCTACCCCCGCGGTTGAGGGGACCGGCGAGCAGACCCCCCTGGAGCGGGCCATCGACCAGTACCTGGTGCATCTACGGGTCGAGCGGGGTAGCAGCGAGAACACCATCGCCTCGTACGCGCGAGACTTGCGCCGCTACGCCGCGTACCTCTCCACCCTCGGGGTGATCGACCCCGAACGCATTACGACCGCGCAGGTGCGTTCATTTATGCGCGAGCTTGCCGCGCCCACCGTACCCCTACCTGGCCTGGCCGCCCCAGTTAAAAAGCGGCCGGGGGAAGAGAACTCCGTGGATGCCGAAGAGGCCGCAGAATCCCTGGCCGTCCTCATCGCCGCCGACGGGGGTCGCGGTACCGAGCCGGGGGAGCGGGGGAGCGGCGAGGGAAGCATCCCGCTGCCACTGGGTCCTAACTCCATCGCCCGCACCATGGCCGCCGTGCGCGGAGCCCACGCCTTCTGGGTCTCTGCCTTTCTGGTGGAAAAAGACCCCGCCGCGACCGTGACGCCGCCCAAAAACGTCAAGCGCCTACCCAAAGCTATTACCGTGGAGCAGATGCAGCGCCTCCTCGCCGTGCCGGATCGAGACACTCCCATCGGCCTGCGAAACCGCGCCATACTTGAATTCCTGTACGCCACCGGTGCCCGCGTGAGCGAAATGCTCAACGCCGATATCGACGACGTACACAGCGAAGAAACCCTGACCGACGAGGATGGCAACGACATCACCCTCCCCGGGTACGTGCGGCTCTTCGGCAAGGGGAGCAAGGAACGCCTCGTGCCCCTCGGAAATTACGCCCACAAGGCCATTCAGGATTACCTGGTGCGCGGCCGGCCCGCGCTCGTGGCCCACGGCAAAGGCACCGCCGCGCTCTTCGTCAACGGACGAGGCGGCAGACTCGGACGCCAGGGCGCCTGGCTCATCCTTAAGGAAGCCGCCGAGGCGGCGGGCCTCAGCGCGGACTTCTCTCCGCACTCCATGCGGCACAGCTTCGCAACCCACCTGCTGCAGGGCGGCGCCGATATTCGCGTGGTGCAGGAGCTACTGGGGCACGCCTCCATCGCGACCACGCAGGTGTACACCAAGGTCACTCCCGAGGGGCTCATGGAGGTTTACCGGATGGCGCATCCGCGTGCCCACGAGCGGGGATAAAACCCCGCCAATCCGCGGAACAGCCGCTCTTGAGGTAACCTTATAGACAACGCTTAAACTTAAAACTTCGAATTCATTGATGAAGGTGAACCATTGACTGAAGCTCAGGCACAAGAACTCGGCCCCACCGGTCGACCCCTGCGCGTGTACCCCGACCCGGCTCCGCTGAGCAGCCACGGTCCCGCCCGCATTATTTCTATGGTGAATCAGAAGGGCGGCGTGGGTAAGACCACCTCCACCATTAACCTGGGCGCGGCACTGGCAGAATGTGGCCGCAAGGTGCTGCTGGTCGACTTCGACCCGCAGGGTGCCCTCTCCGCAGGTTTCGGCGCGAACCCGCACGAGCTGGACCTGACCGTCTACAACGTCATGATGGACCGCAAGGTCGACATTAAGGACGTTATCCTGCCCACCGGCGTGGAGAACATCGACCTGCTGCCCGCGAACATCGACCTTTCCGCAGCCGAGGTGCAGCTGGTCAATGAGGTGGCTCGCGAGCAGGTTCTCGCTTCGGCCCTGCGCAAGGTGCGCGACGAGTACGACGTCATCCTCATCGACTGCCAGCCCTCCCTGGGCCTGCTGACCGTCAACGCGCTGACCGCCTCCGACGGCGTGATTATTCCGCTGATTTGTGAGTTCTTCGCCCTGCGTGCCGTGGCCCTGCTCGTGGATTCCATCGAGAAGGTGCAGGACCGTCTGAACCCCGACCTCGAGATTGTCGGCGTGCTGGCTACCATGTTCGATGCGCGCACCATCCACTCCAAGGAAGTTCTGGCGCGCATCGTGGACGCTTTCGGCGACAAGGTGTTCGACACCGTCATCAAGCGCACCGTGAAGTTCCCGGACGCATCGGTGTCTGCTGAGCCGATTCTCAGCTACGCCTCGAGCCATCCCGGTGCTGAGGCGTACCGTCAGGTTGCTCGCGAACTGATTTACAAGGGCGGCGCACGCTAGCCCTTCCCTCGATGCGCCCCCTACCGATGCGGCTTGCACGACCCCTTGAGCCGCGCCGGTAGGGGGCGTATAATTATGGGGATTCATTCCCACCCGCACCGGCTACTTCGCCGATTAACGACCGAAGATGCCGAAGATGCCACCGAGAAATCGCTGAGGGCGCGAGCCGCACGATACCGGCAGGCACGCCCGGCGCATCGACCGGATGCAACGCGCAGAACGCGGGACGGAAAACACATAAGGAGAACAGGTCTTTATGACCACACACGTCGCTGCCGTGAGGGTACCGACACCGAACGCAGAGGCCGCCCAGAACGCCCGACCCGAGGGCCGCGGCCCGCAGAACCCGGAACGCGGTTTCACCCTCACCCTCAGTAATTTTGAGGGCCCCTTTGATCTTCTATTGACCCTCATTTCGCGCCGCAAACTCGACATTACCGACGTTGCACTCGCCGAAGTGACCGATGAGTTCCTCGCCTACCTGCAGGCCCTCTACGCCGAGGGCACGGAGCGAGCCCTGGACGAGGCCAGTGAATTTCTGGTTACCGCCGCAACCCTCCTCGAGCTCAAGACCGCGCGCCTGCTACCGCAGCACCGCGAACCCCTTGAGGAAGATGTCGCCCTGCTCGAGGCCCGCGACCTACTCTTTGCGCGTCTGCTGCAGTACCGCGCCTACCGTGTGGTCGCCGATATCTTTGCCGAACGCTGGGCGCAGGAAGCGCGGCGTTTTCCCCGCGCGGTCGCCCTCGAAGAACGCTTTGCCCACGCCCTACCCGAACTGATTCTGGCCGGAGGCGCCGAAGAGTTTGCGCGCATTGCGGCCGCCGCGCTGAGCCGGCAGCCCGCCGAACCCGAGCCCGCCGCGGAAGAAATCGTGGAGGGGCTGAACGAGCACCTGCATGTTCCGGTCACCACCATCGCCGCCGAAGAACACTATCTGCTGCACGCCCTGCTTGACGCCTCCGGGCGCGAACTGCGCTTTGACGAACTTGTGCGGGGCGCGGGCGACCTGGAAATTGCGGTGGTTCGTTTCTTGGCCCTGCTGGAGCTCTACAAGGAGGGGGCTCTGCACGTGGAACAGGAGCAACCCCTGGGCGAGATTCTGGTGCGAGCCAGCGCCACGGCGGGAAGCTTCGTGATTCGCCCCGAGGCTCTCCCCGCAGCGCGGGACGGCTCGGAGCCTGTACTCCCCGAGAGCGCGGAAGCCCGCGAAACCCCGGAGGCGGAGTTCACCGAGAACGGCATCGACCCGGAGGAGGAACGTGACTAACCCCGAGAACGGATCGCGCTTCAACCGCGAATTCACCCCCGATGACCTGGCCATCGTGAACCTGGGTTACTGGGATCCGAACGCTGAGGACGATACAGAGCCGGCCGCCTCGGCGCCGGTCGAGTCCGCGGTCGAACCGGTAGCTGAGAACCGGGAGCCGGTAGCGGCCGAATCGGCTGAGCCCGATGCCGAACCCGCCGAGGAACCGGAAGAGCCTGAAACGGCGGAGGCACCCGACAGCCCGGAAGCACCGCAGGAACCTGCACCTCGTGCAGAGAAGAGCTCGGTGAAAATACCCGCGGGCGGGCCCTCCACAGCACCCAGCGTGGCGGTCGACCCCGACGCCGAGTTTTCCCGTGTCGAGGCTATCCCCGGCGGCGTCAAAAGCGCCATCGAAGCAATCCTCGCCGTCGCTGAGGCCCCCGTGAGCGTGCGCGAACTCTCCGCCGCGCTCATCGTCAGCGAACGAGCTGTTGAGCACGCGCTCGACCAGCTGTACCGCGAGTACAACGGCGAGGAGACGGAATACGGTGAGGAAGGCATCTCACCCGAGCCGCGCGGATTCCAGCTGCGTCGCATCGCCGGTGGCTGGAAGCTCTACGCCCGCGACGACTTCGCCCCCTGGGTGGCGCGCTTCGTGACCCGTTCCAAGAGCGCGACCCTGAGCAAGCCCGCCTACGAGACGCTTGCCGTGATTGCCTACCGGCAGCCGGTGACCCGCGCGAGGGTCGCCTCGATCCGCGGCGTGAACGCGGACGCGGCCATCCGCCAGCTGCTGCAACGGCAGTTGATTCGCGAGGCAGGGCGAGAAGCCGGAACCGGTGCGACCCTCTACGAAACCACGGAGCTGCTGCTGGCGAAGCTCGGTCTGGACTCCCTGGAGGAGCTGCCGGCGCTCGCGCCCTTCCTTCCCGATGACACGGAAGCCGCAGTGCTTGCCGAGGGCAACGACTAAGACAACAAATCAATAAGACGAACGAACGTTCGGGAAATGCCTGAAACGTTCGCACTATACGACAGAAAAGAGAAGAACACCATGGCATACGGAAACTCCTCCCGCGGCGGCCGCTCTGCATCCGGTCGCCCCCAGAACTCCCGCGGTGGCCGACCCGGCGCAGGCCGTCCCGGCCAGGGCGGCAAGCCCGGCGCTAAGGGCGCAGGCGCACGCGGCGGTCGCCCCGGCGCACCGAAGAACGGCGCAGGCAAGGGCGGCGTAAAGGGCTTCGGCGAGAAGAAGTTCGGTGACAAGAAATTCGGCGCGGGCCGCGCGGGTCGCGGTCGCGGCACCGAACTGCCCAAGCGCGAACGCCGCGCACCCGGCCGCCCCTACCGCTCCGGCGAAGCCTTCGCCCACGAGCGCGGCGAGTACCGCGTCAGCAACTACGCCGGCCCGCACCGTCCCCGCCGCCCCCGCAACGCGCCGGTCGACCACTACGAGTTTTACGACCACGACGGTGTGCGCCTGCAGAAGCTGCTGGCTCAGGCCGGCGTGGCCTCCCGCCGTGTGTGTGAGGAAATGATTACCGAGGGCCGCGTCACCGTCAACGGTGAGGTCGTGACCGAACTGGGTGTGCGCGTTGACCCCTCCAAGGTGACCGTGCAGGTGGACGGCATGACCGTGCAGACTAACGACAAGCTCGTCTACATGGCCTTCAACAAGCCCGCCGGCGTGGTCTCCACCATGGAAGACCCCGAGGGCCGCCCCTGCATCTCTGACTTCCTGCGTTCCTCCATGAGCGAGCGCGTGTTCCACGTGGGCCGCCTGGACGTCGAGACCGAGGGCCTGCTGCTGCTGACCAACGACGGCGAGCTGGCCAACCGCCTGACCCACCCCTCCTACGAGGTGCCTAAGACCTACCTGGTGCAGGTGCCCGGCCCCATGGAGCCCGGCGTCGGCGCAGCCATGAAGAAGGGTATTCGCCTGGAGGACGGCGTGACCCGCGTGGACGAGTTCAAGCTGGTGGATTCCACCCCCGGCCACGTGCTCGTTGAGGTGACCATCCACTCCGGTAAGAACCGCATCGTGCGCCGCCTCTTCGACGCCGTCGGCTACCCGGTCGAGCGCCTGGTCCGCGTTGAGATGGGCCCGATCCGCATCGGTTCGCAGAAGCAGGGCACGATTCGTAACCTCTCGAAGGTGGAGATCGGTCACCTGCTCGCTTCGGTGGACATGTAAGAATCCGAGGAGAGTGTCATGAGCCCCTCTACGACATCCCTTCTGCCGGAGCTGCCGATGAGCCCGACCCTGAACGGCCCGGTGCTCATCATCGGCTCCGGCCTGCTGGGCGCCTCGATTGGCCTGGGTCTGCACGCGGCCGGGTACGAGGACGTGTACGTTCAGGACATTTCACCCACCGCCGAGGCCGTGGCGCAGGATATTGGCGCCGGCACGAGCTTCTCCTCACTGACGGAGGACCAGCGGGCCCGCTTTGAGCCGCAGCTGGTGGTTGTGGCCGCCCCTCCGGATGTGGCCGGCACCGTGTGCGCGCAGGCCCTGCGGACGTACGGGCCGCGTCCCGAGACCGGCTACCCCGGCGCCACGGTGACCGATGTGGCCTCGGTGAAGGTGCGGCCCCTTGCGGATGTGCTGGCCTCCGGCGCGGATGCGTCGCGCTACGTGGGTTCGCATCCGATGGCCGGCCGTGAGAAGTCCGGGCCGGTGGCGGCCCGCGGTGAGCTGTTCCAAGCGCGCCCGTGGATTATCTGCGAGCACGATTCGGTTCGCCCCGAGTGCGTGCGCCTGGTGCGTTCCGTGGCGGTGGAGCTGGGCGCGATTGTGACGGCGCTGAGCGTACAGGAGCACGATCATACGGTGGCCCTCATCTCGCATGTTCCGCAGGCGATGAGCTCGTTGCTGGCCTCGCGCCTGCAGGATACCCCGCTGTATGCTCTGTCCCTGGCGGGGCAGGGGCTACGCGATACGGTGCGTATCGCGGCTTCGGACCCGACGCTGTGGGTTCAGATCTTTGCGGCGAATTCCGAGCCGATTGTGCAGACCCTCTACGGGGTTCGCGATAACCTGAACCGGCTCATCTCGACGCTGGAGAACCCGACGGCTTCCGGCGCTCGCCTGGATTTGGCGCAGCTGATGAGCGAGGGTAATGCTGGTGTCGCCCGCATCCCGGGTAAGCACGGTACGGCTCCGGCGGCCTTCGCGACGATGACGGTGCTGGTGGACGATACCCCCGGCACCCTGGCCCGGTTGCTCGCCGAGATTGGTGAGCTGGGCGCTAATATTGAGGACCTGCGGCTGGAACACTCGACGGGTGCTCCGGTGGGTATGGCTGAAATCTCGGTCAACCCCTCGATTCTGGAGTCGCTGGTCCGCGATTTGTCGGCCCGCGGCTGGCGTGTGGTGAAGTAGAGTTAATGCTGTATTTTCCGGCATGGAGCGAGACGAATTAAAGGAGTGCAATGCACGAGAACCCTAAACTGACGATTGCTATCGACGGACCTTCCGGCTCCGGCAAGTCGTCTGTGTCTAAGGAAGTGGCCCGTCACTTTGGCCTGGCCTACCTGGATACCGGTGCGATGTACCGCGCCGCAACCTACCGTGTGCTGGAGCTCGGCATTGACCTGAATGATGCCGAGGCCATCGCGAAGGCCGTCAAGGAGATGCCCCTGGTGTTCGGCACGAACATCAACGAGGAAGAGATCATGATGGGTTCCACCGATATCCGTGAGGAGATTCGTAGCGAGCGCATTTCTTCGGCCGTGTCTGCCGTGGCTTCGGTTCCGGCTGTTCGCGAGTACCTCATCGGTCTGCAGCGTTGGACGATTGACCACGCCGTGAACGGTATGGTCGCCGAGGGTCGCGATATTACGACCGTGGTGGCTCCCGATGCTGACGCACGCATCCTGCTGACCGCCTCCGAGGAAGTACGCATGGCTCGCCGCGGCCTGGAGAACTCCGAGAAGTCCGGCGCTTCGGGTGATTTGAGCAAGCAGATCGCCGAGCGTGACGCGAAGGATGCGAAGGTCAATAACTTCATGGAGGCCGCCGAGGGTGTGACCCTGGTGGACAGCTCGGACCTTGATTTTAATGAGACGGTCTCCGCGGTGATTAACGCCGTGAACGACCAGTTGAAGGCGAAGCGCGCGGGCTAGGTTCCGTGGAAACGCCGGGGGAGCGGGGTATTCGCTCCCGAGAAGACGTTGAGCCGCGCTCGCGTGCTGACCGATGGGTTGGCCGCGGGGCGGGTAGAGAAAGGAGCGCGCATGGCTGAGGACGCTATCCGCGACGATTACGAAGAGAAGTACCTGGGCGGTGGCGAGGACGACGTTACCGAGCGCCTGGCTGAGATTGACGACGAAACCGCCGACCAGCGTGCCCAGGCCTTGCTGGAGGGCCTGGAAGACTACGACCTGGATGAAGAGGACCGCGCCCTGCTGGGTGCCTGGGGCTTCGACATTGAGGAAGAGGAAGAGCAGCTGGCCGACCCGGTGGTGGCGATTGTTGGCCGCCCGAACGTGGGTAAGTCGACCATCATCAACCGTATTCTGGGCCGCCGTGAGGCCGTGGTGGAGGATAAGCCGGGCGTGACCCGCGACCGCGTGTCCTACAAGGCCGAGTGGCTGGGCAAGAGCTTCACCCTGGTGGATACCGGTGGCTGGGAGTCTGATGCCCGCGGTATTGATGCTCAGGTGGCCGATCAGGCCGAGATTGCGGTGGAGCAGGCCGATGTTGTGGTCCTGGTGGTGGATGCCCGCGTGGGCGTGACCGCCTCGGATGAGCAGATTGTGCGCATGCTGCGTCGCGTGAAGAAGCCGATCATTCTGATCGCCAACAAGATCGACGACGCCCACCTGGAGCCGGAGATTTATAACCTCTGGTCGCTGGGTATGGGTCAGCCGTTCCCCGTTTCGGGTCTGCACGGCCGCGGCCTGGCGGATGCCCTGGACGAGATCCTGGAGGTCATGCCGGAGCACTCGCAGTTCGCGCAGCCGGAGGCGCTGGGCGGCCCGCGTCGTGTGGCCCTGGTGGGTCGCCCGAACGTGGGTAAGTCCTCGCTCCTGAACAAGCTGGCGGGTTCCGAACGTGCCGTGGTGAACGACCTGGCCGGTACCACCCGCGACCCGATTGACGAGATCATCGAGCTGGGCGGCTACCCCTGGCGTTTTGTGGATACCGCGGGTATTCGCCGCCGCCAGCACATGGCGAAGGGCGCGGAGTTCTACTCCTCGCTGCGCACCCAGACCGCCCTGGAGCGTTCCGAGGTTGCCGTGGTGCTGCTGGATGTTTCCGAGCCGATTTCTGAGCAGGATGTGCGCATCGTGCAGACCGTGATTGACTCGGGCCGCGCGATGGTTCTGGCCTTCAACAAGTGGGATACCCTCGACGAGGATCGCCGCGAGATGCTGGAGCGCGAGATTGAGCGCGACCTGGCGCACGTGAAGTGGGCTCCTCGTGTGAATATTTCGGCGAAGACCGGTTGGCACAAGGACAAGCTGGTCCCGGCCCTGGAGCACTCGCTGGAGTCGTGGGATTCGCGTATTCCGACCGGCCGCCTGAACGCATTCCTGGGTGAGATTGTGGCCGCGCATCCGCACCCGCTGCGCGGTGGCAAGCAGCCGCGCATCCTGTTCGGTACTCAGGTGTCTTCGCGCCCGCCGAAGTTTGTGCTGTTTACGACCGGCTTCCTGGATCCGGGTTACCGACGCTTCATCATGCGTCGTCTGCGTGAGACCTTTGATTTCACAGGCACCCCGATTGAGATTTCGATGCGCGTGCGTGAGCGCCGCACCCTGGGGGAGCGCCAGAGTGCGAAGGCTAAGAAGGGTAAGGGTGGCCGCCGTTAGCGCGGTCTCGGCTCCTTGAATCGGAATGGGCTGCGCGCCGGGGTGACGGGTTGTGCCGTTGCTCCGGCGCGCGGTGCGTTCGGTGCCGGTTGCGTTTTCGGGAACGAGGTCGGCGGACCGACAGTAGATGCGTCCAAAAGATTTTTAAGATTTTTTCTAAAAACCGTGAATCTGGCTTGCGAGGTGCCGAAAACACCGGTATAGTTATTCGAGTGTTCGGGGGATGCCCCGGGCTAATCGTGAATAACGAATCGGGTTGTGGCGCAGCTTGGTAGCGCACTTGACTGGGGGTCAAGGGGTCGCAGGTTCAAATCCTGTCAACCCGACAGATAAAGCTCCGGGAGGATTTTCCTTCCGGAGCTTTTTTGTATGCTCTGAATCTTATACGGGCCATTTATCCGATTCGTGAGTATCGGCTGTTTGGCGCGACTGACGCGGTCGTGCGCTCGCTGGCGGTTAGAAAGTCCTTGCGCTTGTTCCACCCGTTGATGGAACCCTGGGCTAGGCCCGAGGAACCACTGAGCAATCTCTCCCGGCGAGAGCCTAGCTGACCTGTGCGCCAAGTGTATGTTGCGTTATGTTACCTCCTGCGGGCACAGATTTGGACGGGGGAGGGAGGGCTCGAGTCGCGAAACTGCCGATGGGACGGGTAGTTTGGGTAGAAATGTAAATATGAGCTTGAATCTAAATGTTGGAATACATCTGAATATGTGGGTATTCGATGGTACATTGGATACCAAGGAACCGTGTTTAAAGTT
Source organism: Rothia sp. HMSC062F03 (assembly GCF_001836905.1). Taxonomy (NCBI): domain Bacteria; kingdom Bacillati; phylum Actinomycetota; class Actinomycetes; order Micrococcales; family Micrococcaceae; genus Rothia; species Rothia sp. HMSC062F03. Next base: position 19,708 of record NZ_KV830893.1, read on the forward strand.
ACGCAAACCACCCTTCAGGGGTTTAGATTTCCTTGATGTATCAAGGAATATTTGGGTTTATGTGACCTAAACACGGTCTGGCACACTCAGAATTCACAGCCGTAAAACCAACATAAACCCACGCGAAGACACCTCTTCGCACAGTACCTTTCTGGCACGACGAGAAGGACGCTCTCGGTATATCCCGCAGGGCAGGGAATCAGGCAGGTTTACGGCATAACGATCCCGCCCCTCGGGGCGCGGAAAGGAACGCAATACAATCATGTGGCAGCAAGTCTACGACCCGCTACACTCGAGTGCCCTCTCTGCACTCGTGGCAGCAGTCCCGATTATTTTCTTCCTTCTGGGCCTCACCGTCCTGAAGCTCAGCGGTATTAAATCTGCCGTCATCTCCCTGGCGCTCGCACTCGTGATTGGTTGCGCTATCTTCGGTATGCCCATCACTGCCGGTGCAGGCTCCATCCTCTACGGCTTCCTCTCGGGCATGTGGCCCATCGGCTGGATCGTGCTCATGGCAGTGTGGCTCTACCGCATTTCTGTGCGTTCCGGCGGCTTCGAAATTGTTCGCTCCTCCATCTCCTCCATCTCTACCGACCAGCGCATCCAGATGCTGTTGATCGCATTCTGCTTCGGCGGCTTCCTTGAAGGCGCTGCAGGCTTCGGTATCCCGATTGCTATCTGTGCTGCACTGCTCGTGTCCCTGGGCTTCAACCCGCTCAAGGCCGCAATGTTCGCACTGATTGCTAACGTGAGCTCCGGTGCATACGGCGCTATCGGTATCCCCGTGACCACCGCAGCAACCCGCGGCGGCGTGGACCTGCATGCACTGTCCATCGAAATGGTCCTGGTTATCCAGATCATGGCGGCTCTCATCCCCGTACTGCTTGTTGCTATTCAGGACGGTCTGCGCGGTATCCGCGAAGTCGGTCTGGTAGCACTGATTGTTGGTCTGATTTACTCTGGCGGCCAGTCTGTCCTGCTCGCAGGCCTCGGTAACCCCGAGCTCGTCGACATCATCCCGCCGCTACTGGCTCTGATTGCTCTGGCACTCATCATGCAGAAGTGGCAGCCCAAGAACATCTTCCGTGAGCCCACCGCTCCCTCCCTGGAAGAGGTTGAGGCTCAGCAGAGCGTCAAGCACACCGGTGGCGAAATCCTCAAGGCATGGAGCCCCTTCGTCTACCTGTCCGTCGTGATTCTGCTCTGGTCCACCGCGATGAAGCCGCTCTTTGCTAAGGGGGGCCTGCTGGCCTTCAGTAACATCACCTTCCCCGTTCCGTGGCTGCACCAGACCATCCAGCAGACCGCACCGATCGTTGCAACCCCCAAGGCAATTGACGTGACCTACACCTGGAACATCATTGGTGCTTCCGGTACCGCAATTCTGGTGGCTGCAATCATCACCATCCTGACCTCCTCCATCAGCTGGGGCGAGGCTATTGAGGAACTCGGTGCAACCTGGAAGCAGCTGCAGACCCCGATCATCATGATCTGCCTGGTCATGTCCGTTGCTAACGTCATGAACTACGCGGGTATGATTACCTCCATCGCACTGGCTGTTGCCGCTGTGGGCGCAATCTTCCCGCTGCTGTCCCCGATCATCGGTTGGATCGGCGTGTTCGTGACCGGCTCTGTGGTGAACAGCAACATCCTCTTCGCTGGCCTGCAGGCTACCACCGCACATCAGATTGGTGTCAGCCAGACCCTGCTGATTGCATCTAACACCGCCGGTGGTGTGATGGCGAAGATTGTTTCCCCGCAGTCCATCGCAATTGCAGCTGCTGCAGTAAACAGCGCCGGCGAGGAATCCAAGATTACCTCCATGGCAATCAAGTACAGCGCAATCCTGCTGGCTATCACCTGTGTTTGGAGTTACGTTCTGTCCCTGGTTGTTTCCTAAACAGCGTGAAGCTTCGATGCGTGTAACCTGCCTTCCCTGAAAGGTGAGGTACCGCGACACGGTTTAGCGAAAGCCCCCTTCTACTTCGGTAGGAGGGGGCTTTCGCATTTCTGTGTTTGTGTGCTGGGGAGGAGGTTCGCGGCTAAGGAGCGCAATTATGCACATAAGTATCATTTGTGCACACTTAAGGTCACCCTATCCTGAAGTCTCGAGGAAGACCTGTTAGCTTAGACAGATAAAGTCAAGAGCACCTAGTGAGAGGGAAAGGTTCCGCTCACCGCCGCCGCGCCACGGTATAGTGCCACGGTATATGGCCACGGTATATTGCCTCGGCATATCGCCACGTCATACAACCAAACGCCCGGCAGCTCAAGACCATCACGCTTCACCGATGGACCCATCCACGACGCAAGGACTGGGGCCATCGGTTTTTATGCGGCCTAACGCTTCCATACAGCGCAGGTGCCGTACCGGAAGAAGCGACCGCTAATACACACAGACCGAAAGGAACACCCCGCCCTATGTGGCAGCAAACCTACGACCCGCTGAACTCACCGGTGCTCTCCGCGCTGGTTGCCGCAGTGCCCATCATCCTCTTCCTGCTGGGCCTGACCGTCCTGAAACTCAGCGGCCTCAAATCAGCACTGCTGACCCTCGGCACCACCCTCATCATCGGTTGTGCCGTCTTCGGCCTGCCCATCACCGCAGGTGCCGGTTCCATCCTTTCCGGCTTCCTCTCGGGCGCATGGCCCATCGGCTGGATTGTGCTCATGGCGGTGTGGCTCTACCGCATCGCCGTGCGCGCCGGTAACTTCGACATCGTGCGTTCCTCCGTCTCCTCCATCTCGAACGACCAGCGCATCCAGGTGCTGCTGATTGCATTCTGCTTCGGCGGCTTCATCGAAGGCGCGGCGGGCTTCGGTATCCCGATCGCTATCTCTGCGGCACTGCTGGTATCCCTGGGCTTCAACCCCCTCAAGGCATCCATGCTGGCGCTGGTAGCTAACGCCGCATCCGGCGCGTACGGCGCCATCGGTATTCCCGTGACCACCGCGGCTAAGGTCGCCAACCTTGACACCGCGCACCTTTCCGCCGGTATGGTCCCGGTCCTGCACATCTTTGTGGCCATCGTACCCCTGCTCATGGTCGCCATTCAGGACGGTCTGCGCGGCATCCGCGAAGTCGGTCTCGTGGCGCTACTGACCGGCATCATCTTCTCCGGCGGTCAGGCAGCTATCCTGATGCTGCTCGGCTCGCCCGAACTGGTCGACATCATCCCGCCGCTGCTGTCCCTGGTAGCGCTGGCGCTCGTGATGCAGAAGTGGCAGCCCAAGCACATTTACCGTGAACCCACCGCACCCAGCCTAGAAGAAGCCCAGGCGCAGCAGAACGTCAAACACACCGGTGGCGAGATTGTTAAGGCGTGGAGCCCCTTCATCTTCCTCTCCGCAACCATCCTGCTCTGGTCCACCGCCCTCAAGCCGCTCTTTGCGGCTAACGGCCCGCTGGGCGCCGCAACCCTGACCTTCCCCATTCCCGGGGTGCACGAAGCTATCGTTACCGGGGCGGGTAAGACCATAACGGCGACCTTCTCCTGGAACACCCTGGGGGCTTCCGGTACCGCAATTCTGGTGGCGGCACTGATTACCGTGCTGACCTCGAAGATTAGCTGGGCTGAGGCGTTCGAGGAGTTTGGCGGCACCTGGAACCAGCTGAAGATGCCGATTCTCATGATCTGCCTGGTGATGTCCGTGGCTAACGTGATGAACTACGCCGGCATGACCACCTCCATCGCGCTTGCGCTGGCTACGGCCGGTTCGCTCTTCCCGCTGCTCTCGCCGGTCATCGGTTGGATCGGCGTGTTCGTGACCGGTTCGGTGACCAACGCGAACGTGCTCTTTGCCGGCCTGCAGTCCACCACCGCAACCCAGATTGGTGTTGACCCGACCATGCTGGTGGCCGCTAATACCGCCGGTGGTGTGATGGGCAAGATCGTCTCCCCACAGTCGATCGCCATTGCGGCGGCGGCTGTGAATAGCGCCGGCGAGGAATCTAAGATTACCTCCATGTCTATCAAGTACAGCGCTATTCTGCTGGTCCTGGTGTGTGTCTGGTCCTACACTCTCTCGCTCATGGTGGGCTAATGCCGCTCACGGGTGCGGTTTGTGGGGCGACGGCACGATAGCCTCCCGACAAGCCGTAATGCGCCGGCCCCCTTCCCGATCGCCGACGGTCGGGAAGGGGGCCTTCGTGTTGAAGCGGGGAGTGTAAAGATGGCGTAAGGCTTGCGCTGTCCTCCCAGTCCGGGGACGCGGAATACAGAGCATGGATAATCAACATAGATAATCAATAAATGATAATGACACTCAAATGGTATTTCGCTCTGTAAAAGCTCCTAACATTCAACAAACGATGGTGATAACCTTCTATATGGGCATTGGCGCCGAAGGCGAGCTACGGACTGAGAGATTTTAGCCTCGAGGCCTCCGGCGAGAGAACCGATGCCCCATATCGTGCCATATCCTTTCCCGCGCTACGCCTTCCGTCAGAGCCCAGCACACAGACATGATGTTGCTACGCCTTCCGGGCGAAACTCGCAGTAGCAGAGGCGGCGTGAGGTTGCGTCTCCGCGCATCCCAAAATGGTAAACGGGCGTACCTTACAGCGACATCCAAGCCGCTGTAGGTACTCCTGCGGCGGGGAAGGACAGCATATGTGGTCTCAGACCTATGACCCTCTCAACGCCCCGGTGCTTTCGGCACTCGTGGCGGCATCCCCCATCATTCTTTTTCTGCTCTGCCTTACGGTATTCAAACTCAGCGGCATTAAATCAGCCCTGATTACCCTTGTCCTCACCCTGGGTATTGCACTGGGTGTTTTTCGGCTACCCGTGACGGCGGCGGCCGGTTCAATCCTCTATGGTTTCCTCTCCGCGTTCTGGCCCATCGGCTGGATTGTGCTCATGGCTGTGTGGCTTTACCGCATCACGGTGCGTAGCGGAAAATTTGCCGTCGTGCGAGCCTCGGTTTCCTCTATTTCACCGGACCAGCGCATCCAGGTGCTGCTCATCGCCCTCTGCTTTGCCGGATTTATCGAGGGTGCGGCTGGTTTCGGCATCCCGATTGCTATCTCGGTGGCGCTGCTGGTAGCCCTGGGATTCAACCCGCTCAAGGCCGCCATGCTCTCCCTGGTCGCCAACGCTACCGTGGGCGCGTACGGCGCGGTCGGCATTCCGGTGACCACCGGTGCCGCCATCGGTAACGTGGACCTGGGACATCTCTCCGACCAGATGGTCTGGGTTCTGCAGATTTTCGCGGCCCTCGTGCCTGTACTCGTGGTCGCCATTCAGGACGGCCTGCGGGGCGTCCGAGAGGTCGGCCCGATTGCTCTGGCTACCGGCATCGTGATTTCCGGCCTGCAGAGCATCATGCTGTGGGTCCTGCAGGCCCCCGAGCTCATCGGTATTCTGCCCCCGCTGGTCGGTCTGGTCTTCCTGGCAACTGTCATGCGTTTCTGGCAGCCCAAGCACATCTACCGAGAGCCCACCGCCCCGACCCTGGAGGAGCTGGCGGGGAAGAAGGACCCGGCCTACAGCCTGCGTGAAATTGCCAACGCCTGGAGCCCCTTCATCTTCCTTTCCGCGACCATCCTGCTCTGGTCCACCGTGCTGAAGCCCGTCTTCGATGCTAATGGGCCGCTGGGCTTTGCAAACCTTAGCTTCCACGTGCCCGGTATTCACCACCAGATTGGTGATGGCGAGGGCCTGGCAATTCACGCGGTCTTCAACTGGAACATTCTGGGTGCCGCAGGTACCGCGATTCTGGTGGCGGCTCTGCTCTCCGCCCTGACCTCGAAGATTACCGTGCGTGAGACCCTGCAGGAGCTCAACGGATCCTGGCAGCAGCTGAAGAAGCCCATCTATATGATTTGCCTGGTGATGTCCGTGGCAAACCTGATGAATTACGCGGGCATGACCTCTTCTATTGCTCTTGCGGTAGCTTCCGCCGGTGCATTCTTCCCGCTCTTCTCTCCCGCCATCGGCTGGGTCGGTGTGTTCGTGACCGGTTCGGTCACCAACAACAACGTGCTCTTTGCCGGATTGCAGGCAAGCACCGCGCAGCAGATTGGCGTGGATCCCGCTATGCTGGTGGCTGCCAATACCTCCGGTGGTGTGATGGGTAAGATCGTTTCCCCGCAGTCGATTGCGGTGGCGGTGGCCGCCGTGAACCAGGCCGGTCAGGAGTCGAAGGTTACCTCAATTACCATCAAGTACAGCCTCTTCCTGCTGGTGCTGCTGTGCATCTGGACCTACCTCCTCTCTCTGTTTATGCACTAGCCCGTCCCCGACTTCTCCTCTGAAGAAGTACGAGAGCTGAAGGCTTCTCGAGCGCCCGTTGCTACACGCCGTAGCGGCGGGCGTTCGCCGTATGCTCGGATGTCCGAATCTGAGCATGTGCGGCGGTGCAATGCAGGCATTACCGGGGAAGAGTAAAATGGGTGCTTGTGCCCATGCACCGAAGACGACGGGTGCGGAGGCGGCCGCCGGGTTGCCGGTCAGACAGTTACCCGCCCGTATATTGCGATGGATGCACACCTGACAGACGACCTACTAGTATGAGGAGACGGCGATGCAGAGCCTTGCAACGGTTACCACCGTTTTCGCCTTCGTGGCAATCGCAATTCACATCTACATCTGGGTTATTGAGTCCTTCCTCTGGACCAAGCCCAAGGGCCGTGAAATCTTCGGCATGACCGAGGAATTCGCGGAATCCACCAGGGAAATGGCGGCTAACCAGGGCCTGTACAACCTGATGATCGCGTGGATTGCGGCAACCGGCCTGCTGGCTTTCTGGTTTGGTTCCCCGCAGGTTGGTGTGGCTCTGCTCTTCGCGGGCCTGGGCGCCATGGCTATCGCCGGCATCTACCTGTTCCTGACCTCCCCGGCTAAGCGTAAGCCCGCGTTGATCCAGCTGGTTCCGCCGCTGCTGTCCCTGATTTTCCTCTTCGTGGCCATCCGCTAAGACCTGTCGGGCTCGCAGAGGAACGCCAATCTTCAGGCCGCGCGCTGCATCGAAAGATGCGACGCGTGGTTTTTCTATGCCCTCCGCGGTCGCGCCACGGCTGATCGCACCATGGGTGTAGAGGCGCGGCTAGTTGAAGAGGCCTGAGCATCCGCGCCGGTGCGAATCGAGCAGGTGCGCATCCACCATGCCCACCGCGCACATGAGCGCGTACGCGGTCACCGGCCCCAGGAAGACCCCACCCAACGCTTTGAAAGACTTGGCGAGCACCGCGGACTCGGCGGTATCGGTTGGAATCTCCTCCAGAGTGCGCGGTGCAATGGTCTCGTTCGGCGCAAAGGACCACAGCCATGCAGGGAGCCCACCCGGAACGCGCGTACCGTCGGGTAGGGTGCGCTCGCGCATCCGTTCCAGCTCTTCAATGCTTAGCGTTCGGCCCCGGCGACGAACCGTGCGCGGTACCTCGGCCTGTGGAGGTTCGGTGCGGCCCGCCTCGTTGGGGGCGGAGGAAGATGCGATGAGGGGGAGCGGAATCCCCTCGGCGGGAAAGCTATCGGAAGCTGCGGCCAGCTCGCGCATCCGCAGGGTGAGCTTGGCATTGGAAATTACCGCCCGAATCTTGCGTTCGTTACGGATGATGCCCTCATCCTCGAGCAGTCGCGCAACATCTTGCTCGTTAAAGGAAGCCACACGCTCGGGATCGAACCCCTCAAAAGCTCGTCGGAATGCCTCACGTCGCGCAAGAATCGTGCGCCAGGAGAGACCCACCTGGAACGCTTCGAGGCTGAGAGCCTCGAAAAGCCCGCGCTCATCGGTGACGGGAACGCCCCACTCCGTGTCGTAGTAGCCGCGCAGGAGGTCGTCGGTCACCCATGCGGGGTAGCTCGGGGAGCTCTTGGCGGTGACGTTATTGGGAACCTGCGAAATCATGATTGCTCCTCTCTGAGAATCTCGGTCAATTCGCGTGCCCCGAAAGTTATTCCGGAGATATGTTCTATTTAAACACTACCGCTCTGCGCGGTAATTTCGCAAGTATATTCGATGCAGTGTTGCGTGAGGGCTTGGAATCGAATACGAGCGTAGGAATACTGGTACGCAAAAAGGGTGGGACGCCCACCGATAAGCGGCGTACATCCCACCCTCTGCGCGGATTCTGTCTTCAGCCTCGCTTTGCCAGGTGAGCACAGCTGACGTTAGAAGAGCCTCGCCTCCCGCACCTCGGCGGGCTCCTCCAGAGCTAGCAGGAAACGCTTGCGGTCCACGCCCCCGGCATAGCCGGTCATGCTACCGTCGGCACCAACCACGCGGTGGCAGGGGATCATGATGGAAATCTTATTGCGGCCCACCGCCTGGCCCACCGCCTGCGCGGGGGCTCCCGGACCCACGGCCCGCGAAATGGCGCCGTACGTGGTGGTGTACCCGGCCGGGACAGTCTTTAGATGCTCCCAGACGATGAGCTGAAAGTCCGTGCCCTCCGGGTCGAGAGGGAGGTCAAAGGAGGTGCGCTCGCGGGTGAAGTACTCGTCCAGCTGCGTGCAAGCCAGCGCGAGTAGCTGTGCGGCGGCGTATTCGCCGGCCAGTTCGTCATCTTCCGCCGTGCCGTGTTCTCGCAGGTAGGCCTCAGGATTTTCGATGCGTGTGCCCAGCTCGTGGGGGAGAGGGAAGTGCTTCTGCTCCTCGTACCAGAGGCCTGTGATGGCGTCGGCTTTGGCCGCGATGTAGAGCGTGCCGACGGGGCTGTCGTGCCGGGTGTGCCACCGGGTGGCTCCCTCTTCCTCCGAAGCCAGCGGCGCGATGTGCGGGGGCTGAATATCAGCGGGCGGGTATTCGGCTGGCGGGACTTCACCCGTTGGGAGATCGGTGGGCTGGGGGTCCTGCGAGTGCGGGGATGCGGTCGCTTCGGTCATGGTCTTCCTCGGTGGGCTTGCGGGCGCGGTTAAAGGGTGGTGCCCCTCCATCCATCATAGGGGAGGGGCACCTGTACGCCGTCATCTTAGCGTTCGGGCTGCGCATCCTTATGCTCGTGGTGCAGGTGCGGCAGGTGGGTCGAGTGCAGATCGTGACCGAGCACGTCGTGCGCATCGGGGTCCTCAGCGGGGAGCACATGCGAGTACTCGGAGTAATAGCGGTAGACGGCGTAAGCACCAATCACGCTCAGAACAATAGCCACGCCAAGGGCCCAGGGTACGGCCGCGGCGGAATAAATCAGCGAGAAGATAACGAGTAGCCAGGATAGCGCGGCGGCGAGAACCGAAACGTTCATGGCGATAATAGCAAGCTTGCGGCGACGAACATCGACCATGGGTGGCGCGGCCTAAGCCGCTTCCTCCTTTCGGGAGCCAATGCTCCGCTACGGTAAACATCGGTATGCATCGTGCGCGCGCCTATCGTTATCGACGACCATGAGCGCGCCCCTATCTGCTGATATATCCATTGTACGGCGCTTTCAATAGACAGAGAAGGTGGGCAGTGGCGGGGCGTTGCGGCAGTCCGTATCGCAAGATGAATGCGGAATGTTTGCCCGGGGTGATGCCGGCCGGCGGTTAAAGACCCGTCCGCCGCGGCGTACGAGACGGCGCGGCGGACGGCGATAGGAGCTGTACATGTAGCAATAGCGCGAACCGGCGAGTCCAGCGGGAAAATACATGAAAACCATGCAAAAGACCCGTGCGACACTGACACCTCACGAACAGCGCAGCATTATGTAATCACCGGAAGATGCTACATCTACATTCACTAACGTTACAACGGCATTGAGAGTATTAGAAATTGCCTTGCAACAAACGCTAAACGCTACGTCATAAAAGGTCTGGCGCTGAGGCACTGGGACATCGGCCGCTCTCTCGGCGCTACGCCCCAGTGCGGGGCGCCATCCACGGTTGAAGGGGTATGCGAAAGGGCCGGGCACCCGTAGCGGGTGCCCGGCCCTAGCACATGCTTGAGGGAAAGAGCGCTAAACCAGCGCCAGCGCTCCAGATTGCTTAGGCGGTCTGAACGTCCTCGTCAACCCACTCGAGGGTGCGGGAGACAGCCTTCTTCCACAGGCGGTACTGGCGGTCAACCTCTGCGGGCTCCATGGAGGGCAGCCAGCGCTTGTCCTCAACCCAGTTGTCCACGACGTCCTGCTCGCCGTCCCAGAAACCAACGGCGATACCCGCGGCGTAGGCTGCACCCAGGGCGGTGGTCTCAACGACCTTCGGGCGAATCACGGGAACGCCCAGGATGTCAGCCTGGAACTGCATCAGGAACTCATTGGCGGTCATGCCGCCGTCCACGCGCAGCTCGGAGAGCTCAACACCGGAGTCGGCGTTCATTGCGTCCAGGACCTCGCGGGTCTGGAACGCGGTTGCTTCCAGTGCCGCACGCACGATGTGTGCGCGGTTCACGTAGCGGGTCAGGCCCACGATGACGCCGCGAGCGTCGGAACGCCAGTGCGGTGCGAACAGGCCGGAGAACGCGGGAACCACGTAGCAGCCACCGGAATCCTCAACGGAGGTAGCCAGACCCTCGGACTCTGCGGCGTTCTCAATCATGCGCAGGTTGTCGCGCAGCCACTGAATCAGGGAGCCACTCATCGCGACCGAGCCTTCCAGCGCGTAGACGGGAGCTGCGTCGCCAATCTTGTAAGCGACGGTGGTCAGCAGGCCGTTGTTGGAGAAGACGGGCTCGTTGCCGGTGTTCATGAGCATGAAGTTACCGGTACCGTAGGTGTTCTTCGCCATGCCCTTCTCGAAGCAAGCCTGACCGAAGGTTGCAGCCTGCTGGTCGCCCAGAATACCGGCGATGGGGGTGCCTGCGAGCAGACCGGTTGGGCGGCCGAAGCCGTATACCTCGGAGGAGGACTTGATTTCGGGCAGCATGCTCATGGGGATGCCCATGTCTGCAGCGATCTGCGGATCCCACTGCAGGGTGCGGATGTTCATCAGCAGGGTACGGGATGCGTTGGTCACGTCGGTGACGTGCACGCCGCCGTCCACACCGCCGGTCAGGTTCCAGACCAGCCAGGTGTCGGTGTTGCCGAAGAGCAGGTCGCCGCGCTCGGCGCGCTCGCGTGCGCCTTCAACGTTGTCCAGGATCCACTTGATCTTGGGGCCGGAGAAGTAGGTGGAGAGGTTCAGGCCGACGATGTCGTGGTACTTGCCAACGCCCTCTTCGCCTGCGAGCTCTTCAACGATTTCCTGGGTGCGGGTGTCCTGCCAGACGATTGCGTTGTATACGGGCTCACCGGTGTTCTTGTCCCACACGACGGTGGTTTCACGCTGATTGGTGATGCCGACTGCAGCGATTTCGTGGTGGTTGACCTCGCCGTTCGCCATGGCGGTTGCTACGACCTTACGGACGTTCTGCCAGATTTCGATTGCGTTGTGCTCGACCCAACCGGCCTTGGGGAAGATTTGCTCGTGCTCGAGCTGACCGTGCGCTACGTTCTCGCCTGCCTTGTTGAACAGGATTGCGCGGGAGCTGGTGGTGCCCTGGTCGATGGAGAGGATGTACTTGCGCTCGGTGTCGAGGGTTGCGGAGTGCAGAGAAGTCGTCATTGATTTTTCCTTAGAAATGAAAGAGCGGGTAGAAGAGGTTTAGAGGGGCAGAACTGCCGGAACGATCAGGCCTGCGAGGACTGCGCCGATGATCGGGCCAACAACCGGAACCCATGCGTAAGCCCAGTTGGAGCCGGTCTTACCGGGGATAGGCAAGAAGGTGTAGGCGATACGGGGGCCGAGGTCACGTGCGGGGTTGATAGCGTAACCGGTTGCGCCACCGAGGCTCATGCCGATAGAAACAACGACCAATGCAACAGCCAAGGGGCCAATCTGGGCGGGGGTCTTACCGGATGCGATAATCCAGCCAATCAGGACGAAGGTGCCGATAATCTCGGTGAGCAAGTTCCAGCCGTAGGACTTGATGGCGGGGCCGGTTGCGAAGATGCCGAGGCGGTCGCCGGGGTCCTCATCGAAGTGCTTCTTGTAGGTGAGGTAAGCAGCGACCGCGCCGGCGATTGCGCCGAGCATCTGAGCGACGATGTACAGGGCGATGTTGCCTGCGGTTGCGGGAACGCCAGTTGCCAGGTCGCGGCCTGCGGTCGCCAGGCCAACGGTCACAGCGGGGCTCAGATGTGCACCGGAGAGGAAGGAGAGGTACACGGCGGTGAACACTGCCAGACCCCAACCGAAGGTGATAACAACCCAGCCTGCGTCCTTAGCGTAGGACTTCTTCAGGGTCACAGCGGCACATACGCCGGCACCGAGCAGAATCAGGATGAAGGTACCGAAGAACTCGGATGCGAAGATACCGAGAGCGCTGGGATTGCCGGAGGCATCCACGAGGGCGGATGAACCGGCTGCAAGTGCAGTTCCTGCGGAGGCAAGAAGAGACATTGGTGCTCCTAGGGGTGAAGCGTTCGGAAGGACTCGCGAACCGTTGCGTGCCGTATCCAGTGCGACCTTTGCCGTTGTAACGGGTCGGGGCACAACGCTGTGCTGATATACGTAGCGGATTGCTACGAACAAGTTGGTAAAAATGGGGTAAGAAGCAGACCGCACCTGGGGAACGGACCCGTTGATGGGTTTCTACTTCTTGAGTTGGGGTTTTAGTAAGGGGATTATCGTAACGGTTACCTCACCTTTCGTCCTCCCCTCACAGGATTTGGACTAGTCCATGCCCTGTGAGGGGAGGGCGGCAGGTTCGTACCGGGTGAACCGGTTACGAGGGGTGTGGAATCTCTAGCGATTAGAGCTTGATGCGGGGATCAACCGCGGGGACGGCCTCAATCTTGGCCGAAGCCTCGGCGTCGGTGGAGGTGGATTCCGCCTCGCGGATAGCCTGCACGCGTGCGGCGTAGAGGTCACGCTCTTCCTTGACCTTCTGATCGTCCCAGCCGAGCTCGGAGCGCAGAATCTCAAGGATTTCATCGGCGGCAGCCAGGCCGCGGTCGCGCTGCTCGAGGTCGAGGCGTACGCGGCGGACCAGAACGTCCTCCAGGTGCAGGGCGCCCTCGTAGCGGACAGCGAAGACGACGTCTGCACGCAGGAACTGGGGTGCCTTAGCCAGGGGAGCGCCGAGGGAAGGATCAGCGTCGATGAGGGCACCGAGGTCCTCAATCTGCGCGCCGTAACGCTCGAGCAGGTGGGTGATACGGTCTTCATCCCAGCCGTAACGCTCGGCGTAGCGTGCGCGGTTAGCAGCGATGGCGTGGTATCCGTCTGCGCCGACCAGGCCGATGGTTGCGGTCACAGAGGGGTTCTGCTTAGCCTGCTCGCCCAGTGCGAAGTCGACAGCGTCGGCAGCCATGACACGGTAGGTGGTCAGCTTGCCGCCCGCAATGGCGCTCATGCCGGGGGCAACCTCGGTCACGGTGTGCTCGCGAGAAACCTTGGTGGATGCGGCGCCGTCCTTGACCTTGGGCTGCAGCAGCGGGCGCAGACCGGTGTAGGTGCCGATGATGTCCTCGCGGGTCAGCGGGTTGGCGATGAGCTTGTTCGCCTGCATCAGTACGTAGTCGATGTCCTTGCTGGTGGCGACGGGGCGCTCGCGGTCCTCGGTGTAGGGGGTGTCGGTGGTGCCGATAATCCAGTAGCGCTGCCAGGGGATGATGAAGAGCACGGACTTTTCGGTCTTGGTGAAGATGCCGCTGGTCGCGTTGATGCGGTCGCGGGGAACCACGATGTGGATGCCCTTGGATGCGAGCACCTCCAGGCCGCCGTCGGGGTTGGCCAGGGACTCGGATTCTTCGGTCCACACGCCGGTTGCGTTGATGACGTGCTTGGCGCGTACGTTCAGGCGCTCGCCGGTTTCCAGGTCTGCCAGCTCTGCACCGATGACGCGGCCGGATGCATCCTTGTCGAAACCGATGACCTGGGTGCGGGATGCGGCCAGGGCGCCGTAGCCTGCGGCGGTGCGGACCACGTCGATGACCAGGCGTGCGTCGTCAACGCGTGCGTCGTAGAACTGGATGGCGCCGGTGAAGGCGGAGTCCTTGATGTCGGGGAAGACGGTCTTGGTGCCGGCCTTGGTGAAGTGACGCTGCGAGGGAACGCCCTTGTGGCCGCGCGAGCCGAGGAACGCCAGGGTGTCGTACATGCCGATACCGATGGCGGAGTAGGCGCGCTCGATGACGGGCATCTTCAGGGGCCAGAGGAAGGGCTGTGCGTGCACCAGGTGGGGTGCAATCTTGTTCAGCAGCAGGCCGCGTTCGGTGAGGGCCTCGGTCACGAGCTTGAAGTCGAGGTTGTAGAGGTAGCGCAGGCCGCCGTGCACGAGCTTGGAGGACCAGGCGCTGGTGCCTGCGGCCCAGTCGCCGGCTTCGACGATGCCGGTGCGCAGGCCGCGGGTTGCGGCATCGAGGGCGATGCCGGCGCCGGTGATACCGCCGCCGACCACGAGGACGTCGAGTTCTTCATTGGCCATGCTCTTGAGAGCCTGGGTGCGGGATGCAGCGGTCAGCTGCGACTGCTGTGCAAAGTGCTGGGAGCTCATGTGCTGTTCTCTTCTTTTCTGTGAGAGCCGCTACGGGGCGGCGTTGCCTGTCGTCTTGACTTAGTAAAACCCGATAATGAAATAATTACCAAGTAGAATGAACGGATTTTCACAGGGGGTCTTTGCCCATGAACGAACGCGCTAGCCACACCTACGAGGCCGCGGAGCTCTACTACATCCACAACATGACCATGGATGCCATCGCGAGTCGCATGGGAGTCTCGCGCGCCACGGTCTCGCGGTTGCTCAAAAGCGCCCGAGAAAACGGCATGGTGCAGATCCGACTGGACGACTCCTTCCGTACCCGCAGCGAGCTGGAGCGGCGCATCGGCGAACGCTACAAGGTGCGCGTGACCCTGGTGAACGTGCGCGCCGACGCCACGCCGATTGCCCGCATGAGCCGGGTTTCGCGCACCGCCGCCTCCCTGCTGGACTCGCTCATCGACGACGGCACCCGCCTGGGCGTGGCCTGGGGCTCCACCATGACCGAGGTGTCTCGGCACCTGCCGCGCCGCCCCCTGACCGGCGTGAAGGTCGTGCAGCTCAACGGCGCGGGCAACGCGCACCACTCGGGTATTCCGTACCTGGGTTCTCTGTTGGGGCAGCTGGCCAACGCCTACGAGGCGCAGACCGTGCACTTCCCGGTTCCTGCCTTCTTCGACTACGCCGAGACGAAGGAAGCCATGTGGCGCGAGCGCAGCGTGCAGGCAAGCCTGCGGGTGCAGCAGAGTGTGGACCTGGCCATCTTTGGCGTGGGTGCGTTCGGCGGCCCGATTCCTTCGCACGTGTACTCGGGCGGGTATTTTGACGCGGAGGAGCAGTACCGCCTGCGCGAGCTGGGAGTCGTGGGGGATATGTGCACCGTGCTATTGCGCGAGGATGGGTCGTGGGCTGATTTGGAGCTGAACCGGCGCGCATCGGGGCCCACTCCCAAGGAGCTGGCGCGTATCCCGCGACGTATTTGCGTGGCTTCGGGGGTGCACCGCGCGAGGGCGCTCCGCGGGGCTCTGCGCACCGGCGCGATTACGGATTTGGTGCTGGACGATGCGCTCGCCAAGGTTCTGATGGATAGGTAGCTTTCTCGGGGGGGGAAGGAGGTACTCCTCGACCGCCGCGAATTATTCGAGCTCGGCCTGAATGATGCTTCAAGGTGACACTGAAGTGTCGTCGTGAGGCGGTTCTTAGACGTACAATGTGAGTCGTTTGCACTGCACTCGGTGCAAATTTTTGCTTGCGGATGCAACATTCGCCTGCAGAACACCGATACAGAACACCGATGTCTACCGCTTACGTGCGCACCGCACGAATTGGCGAGTCACTCACCGTTGAAAGAACCAGCCACATGAACATCACCTATAACGCCCAGCGGAACCCGCACCTGGGCGCTCCCGGCGTCACCACCATGCACGGTGAGGCTCAGTCCTCCGACGCGACCCCTCTGCCCGGCCCCGGCGCGGGGCAGTGGCGCATCACCGGAACCAAGCTTGGCGGCGCCTGCCCGACGATCCTTGCCGGGCGCGACGGCTTCATCCAGGTGCTGTGCACCCAGGTCTTTGCGCACGGAGAATTCATCACCCCGAAGCTTTCGATTCTTGACCCCCACACGGGCCGCGAGCTTTCGCACCTGGACATCCCCAAGGGGGCCCTGCTGGGAGGCGTGTACGCCTACCTTGACGCGAAAGACCGCATGGTTCTGGTGGACGGTTCGCAGTGCCTGCTGAAGCTGGGGCACTCGAGCGACGGCCGCAGTATTCGCGTGGAGGAGCGCATCGACCTGAGCCGCATGCTGGCCCAGAGCCCCAAGGACGCGGTGGTCGGCCTGGTGCCCGATTGGGGCGGGCGCATCTGGGTCGCCACGAAGAACGGCTACATCGCGGTCGTTGATGCGGAGCGCGGCACGATTCGTTCCATGCGCTTGAACAGGGTGTCGGTGGCCGGCGAGCGCATCGACAACTCGATCTCGGCCTGCCCGCTGGGGGTGAGCGTGGTGACTTCCCACGCAATCTATATGCTGCAGGTGAGCGCCGCGGACGAGCCGACCCTGCGCTGGTGGCACGCCTACGACCGCGGTACCGCCCGCAAGCCGGGCAAGCTCGCCTGGGGCTCGGGCGCCTCTCCGACCTTCTTCGGCCCGAACGGCTCGGACTACGTGATGCTGACCGATAACGCGGACGTTCAGGAATCGGTCATCGTGTACCGCACCGAGGATGGTTCGAAGGTGGGGAGTGCGGGGTTGTTCACCGCGGGTGCTTCGGGCACCGAGAACTCCATGATTGGCGTGGGGAACACGATGGTGGGCGCGAACACCTACGGCTATCCGTACCCCAAGTATCCGGAGGGGGCGGGCCCCTCGGTTCCGGCGACGGCTCTCTTCGCGCCCGGCATGGAGCGCTGGGATATTACCGACCGCGGCCTGCGCAAGATATGGGACCGCAAGGATGTGTATTCCTCGGCGGTTCCGCGTTATTCGGCGGCCGACGGGCTGATTTATACGTGTGAGCGTCGCCGCGGCCCGGCGGGGGTGGCGAACGGCGCCTACGCCTGGGCGGTGGCCCTGGATATGAAGACCGGCCGCACGGTGCACGAGCAGCGCCTGCCGCAGCACGTGAGCCTGCTGCTCGGCGGCGGCGATACCCTGCAGATGGTGGGCACGATTGATCGCTTTGGCACGTGGTGGCAGGGCACGATTAGCGGCGTGTACCGCATCGCAAAGGCTTAGGAAGGGCAGAAGAATGGAACGACACGCAAAGAACACTTCCCGCCGTACCGCCCTGAAGGTGGCCGGCACCTCGGCGATGCTGGTGGCCGGCGGGGCCGCCCAGGGCGCGCAGGCCGCGACCCGTTCGGGTGGCCGTCGCTCGGCGAGCCCGCGACCGGTGACGCAACGAACCGGTGGGGGTGCCGCGTCGGCTTATCTGACGCGGGTCCCGGTGCGGTTTACCGAACCGAGCGTGCGTCTGGAATTGCGCGCGCAGAACCCCGAGGCGGTCACCCCGGTGCCGCTGCAGGATCGGCCGGCCCGAACCCTGAACCTGCGGAACCTGCCGAATCTTATGGGCATCGTGAACGAGGGAAATACGACTCTGCCGGTGGGCACGCGCCTGCTCATTCGCGCTCGCGCTCAGGATCCGGCGACCGGTCTGCTCCTCACCCCGGAGGCAAGCTTGGTCGTCTCCGGCGGCGAGGCGGTTGCGGCCGGTGGGTCTGGCCCTTCGGTCCTGGTGCCTCCTGCGGATGCCCTCAGCCTGCAGGCCCTGGGCCGCGATGAGCTGAACGGCGCGGCCGGAGCGGGCGGGGAGAGCGTGCTGGAGCTACGCGTGGCTATTCCGGCGGGTCACCGCCTGGAGGTGCGCCTGCGCTACGCGGTCGCTTCGGGGGTGAGCGCCTCGCGCCTGAAGGGCGTGCACTGCTCGGCTTCCCTGGACATGGTTGCGGCTGGTCTGTCGCGGGGCTTCCATGAGGTGCAGAGCCCGGGCGTGGTCGCGGCGCTTGCCTAGTCGCGCCCCTGGCGTCCGCCGTCGGCTTCGTGCTCGCCGAAGGCCACCTTGACCGCGTGGTGGAGTGCCTCGCGCACCATGGCGATGGCGGGGTTGGCGGCGGACTCTCGGCGTACGGCGGTGAAGATTTTGCGGCAGGGCTTGCCGGGTAGCTCTACGATGCGTAGCCCCTCGGTGGTGGAGAGCGAGGAGAGGATGAAGCCGGGCACGATGGTGACGGCGAATCCTGCCTTGACGAGGTTGGAGTTCGTAATCATGTCATTGGCGCTGTAGCGGATGACCGGCTCGAATCCTGCGGTACGGCACTGGTTGAGCGCCCAGCTGCGGGAGGTGTTCTGTTCCATTTCCAGGACCCAGGGGAGTGCGTGCGCTTCCTCAATTGAGGTGATGGTGGAGGTGCTGGGCACGATGAGGCTGAGCGGGTCTTCGGTGAGTAGCTCGGAGTGCAGTTCGGGGTATTCGGGGATGTGGTGGTGCGGGTATGCCTCGGAGAGCACCATATCGTACTCGCGGCTTCGGGTCAGCGAGGTGCCGGTTTCGGGGTCAATCTGCAGCACCTGTAACGTGAGCGAGGGGGCGTGCTCGGCAAGGTAGGTGAGCGCGGCCGGTAGCAGGGCGAAGGCCGCGGATTGGAAGATGGCCAGGCGCACGCGTCCTGCGGGTTCTCCGGTGAGGTTGGCGACGGAGGTCTGCATGCGATCGAGCTCGCGCAGGATGCTGCGGGCGCTTTCGACGACGATGAGCCCGGCGCTGGTGAGCTGCACGCGCCGTCCAATGCGTTGCAGGAGTGCGGTGCCGGTTTCTTTTTCGAGGGTTGCAATCTGCTGCGAGACTGCGGAGGGGGTGAGGCTGAGCGCCTCTGCCGCGGCGATGATGGTGCCCCGCTCCTGGATTTCGAGGAGCATCTGCATGCGTCGGATGTCGTAGATGGACACGGTGTACTCCTGCTTTCTCCCGTGGGTGCTCCCGTCGAGGTTTTCGTTTCGGCGGGGGAGCGTCGTGCGCGGGTCAATTTCCTTGCGGCTGGGCGTCTCTGATAGTGGACTCTCGTCCATAGTAGCGCGCTCGGCAAACGCCAAAAATGTGCCGCCTTCGTGGGGGAATCGCTTCGGGGAAGGGGCGTTCCAAGCGAGTAGCTCGCGGATAGTGTCTTGTCCGGGGCTTTCTGCGGGTTGTGAGGGGTTTTCCGAGGTGCTTTTGATTCTGTTTTTGATGTGTTCGTATGTTACGGTCTAGGTTCGTCGTTTGGCCCCGGAAGTGCTAGCCTGGGAGGGATGGATAGCGATGTCGCTATCGTTTTTGCCTGTCCTCGCTGAACACGGTGTTTTGTGAGGGGAGCGGGCGGAATCATCCCTCGGGTTTATTTAGGAAATCTAAACAAACTTTGGAAAAAACATTCAGTTTTTCTAATGAGGTGTTCAGCACTCTTTTGTGGTGAAATAGAGACATCGCCAAACGTGGTGTGTACCGCACACAGTGAATTAGTTAGGAGTCAAGGATGACCCATCCTTTCGCATCTGAGCACTACCAGAAGATGGCTCAGGAAGCTCGTCAGCTCGTTCGTCAGTGGGTGAACGAGTCCCAGTCGATTAAGCCCACCTTCGCGGCTGAGCAGCTGGCAGGCGTTCTGAAGGACCCGAACGGTCTTCCCTTCACCGTCGGCTTCGTCGATGGCGTGATTCGCCCCGAGGATGACAACGTCTCCGGTCGTAACCTGTCCCGCATCGCTGGCCTGGCACCGTCCTTCCTTCCCTGGTACATGAAGTCCGCCGTTGGCTTCGGCGGTAAGCTGGCCGGCAAGGTTGCCTGGCCCACCGTTCCCGTCGCACGCCGCGTTCTGCGTGAGATGGTTGGCCACCTGATTGTCGACGCTTCCGAGGAGAAGCTGGGCGACGCTATCGCAGAGCTGACCAAGAGCGGTAACCGCCTGAACGTCAACCTGCTCGGCGAGGCCGTGCTGGGTGACAAGGAAGCTGAGCACCGCCTGTCCGAGACCAAGCGTCTGCTGGCTCGCGACGACGTCGACTACGTCTCCATCAAGGTGTCCGCAGTCTCCGGCCCCCACCAGCACTGGGCATTCGACGAGGTCGTTGAGACCGCTGTTCGCCGCCTGACCCCGCTGTACGAGCTGGCTGCTTCTTCCTCCCCCAAGAAGTTCATCAACCTGGACATGGAGGAGTACAAGGACCTCGACCTGACCATCGAGGTGTTCACCAAGATTCTGGACCAGCCGCACCTGAAGGACCTGGAAGCCGGTATCGTGCTCCAGGCATACCTGCCCGACACCCTGGGCGCTATGCAGCGTCTGCAGGAATGGGCCGCTAAGCGTGTGGAGGCTGGCGGCTCTGGCGTCAAGGTCCGCCTGGTGAAGGGTGCAAACCTCTCCATGGAGATCGTGGAAGCCGTCATGCACGGCTGGCCGCTGACCACCTGGGACACCAAGCAGGCTGCTGACACCAACTACAAGCGCGTTCTGGACTACGCACTGCGCCCCGAGCACGTGAAGAACATCCGCCTCGGTATTGCAGGCCACAACCTCTTCGACGTTGCTTTCGCACTGCTGCTCTCCGAGGACCGCGGCGTGAAGGATCGCGTCGAGTTCGAGATGCTGATTGGTATGGCCGAGCAGCAGGCAGAGATCATCCGCCGCCGCGTGGGTCACCTGCTGCTGTACGTGCCCGTCGTGAACCCCAAGGAATTCGACGTTGCTATCGCATACCTGATCCGTCGTCTCGAGGAGAACGCCTCCTCCGAGAACTTCATGTCCGGTATCTTCGACCTGGCAACCGACGAGTCCATCTTCAAGCGCGAAGAGGACCGCTTCATGCGTGCACTGAACTCCGTCACCGACGAGGTTCCCGCATCCAAGCGCACCCAGAACCGTCTGACCGAGAACGAGGACAACGTCTTCGTGCCGGCTGGCCGCTTCGAGAACACCCCCGACACCGACCCCGCACTGGCCGGTAACCGCGAGTGGGGCCGCGCAATCCTCGAGCGCTCCAAGACCACCAAGCTGGGCATCGACACCCTGAAGGCTAACGAGCTGACCAGCGTTGCTGAGGCCGAGAAGCTGATCAAGGAAACCGAGGAAGCAGGCAAGGCTTGGGGCAAGCTCTCTGGCCACGAGCGCGCAGAGATTCTGCGTAAGGTCGGTAAGGCTATCGCCCTGCGTCGTGGCGATCTGCTGGAGGTCATGGCAGCTGAGGCTGGCAAGACCCTGGAGCAGGGCGACACCGAGGTCTCCGAGGCAATCGACTTCGCATACTACTACGCAATGCTGGCCGAGGACCTCGAGAAGATCGATGGCGCAAAGCCCAAGTCTGTGGACCTGACCCTGGTTGTTCCCCCGTGGAACTTCCCGACCGCTATTCCCGCCGGTGGTGTTCTGGCAGGTCTGGCAGCCGGCTCCGCAGTGATCTTCAAGCCCGCAACCATCACCGCTCGCACCGGTGCCCTGATCGCAGAGATCATGTGGGATGCAGGCGTCCCCAAGGAAGTTCTGAAGCTGGTCAAGGTTGTCGACCGCGAGGCCGGTAAGGTCCTCATCTCGCACCCCGAGGTGGACCGCCTGATCCTGACCGGTGGTTACGAGACCGCTGAGCTCTTCCGCTCCTGGCGTGATGACCTGCCCCTGTTCGGTGAGACCTCGGGTAAGAACTCCATCATCGTCACCCCGAACGCTGACATCGACCTCGCCGTCAAGGACGTCGTCTACTCGGCATTCGGTCACGCAGGTCAGAAGTGCTCCGCTGGCTCCACCGTCATCCTGGTTGGCTCCGTTGCACAGTCCGAGCGTTTCCGTCGTCAGCTGCTTGACTCCGTCAGCTCCCTGCACGTGGCACACCCGCAGGACATTGAGTCCGAGATGGGCCCCGTCGTTCAGAAGCCGGAAGAGAAGCTGCTGCGCGGTCTGACCACCCTCGGCCCGGGCGAGCGCTGGCTCGTTCAGCCCAAGGAACTGGACGAGACCGGCCGCCTGTGGAGCCCCGGTGTTCGCGAAGGCGTCAAGCCCGGTTCCGAGTACCACATGACCGAGTACTTCGGCCCCATCCTGGGTATCATGACCGCTGACACCCTGGAAGAGGCAATCGAGCTGCAGAACGCACCCGACTACGGTCTGACCGCCGGCCTGCACTCGCTGGATGCCGACGAGCTCGAGCTGTGGCTCTCCAAGGTTCAGGCAGGTAACCTGTACGTGAACCGTGCAATTACCGGTGCAATCGTTCAGCGTCAGCCCTTCGGTGGTTGGAAGAAGTCCACCGTGGGTTCGGGTACCAAGGCCGGTGGCCCCAGCTACCTGATTGCCCTGTCCGATTGGGAGCCCGTCCAGTCCACCGCAACCGCAACCACCCACTCGGTGACCGTTCGCGAGACCCTGGCTACCATCGAGAACTCCGAGCTGGGCAAGCGCGATGACTTCGCCTTCATCAAGCGCGGCGTCTCCTCCGACGCACACGCTTGGGATACCGAATTTGGCTTCGGCCACGACCCCTCGAAGCTGGGCGTCGAGCGCAACATCCTGCGCTACGTTCCCACCCAGGTTCTGGTTCGTGCCGACGAGTCCGCATCCCCGGCAGAAGCCCTGCGCGTTGTGCTCGCCGGCCTGGCAGCTAACGCACCGGTCGCTCTGTCCGTCGGTAAGGACCTGCCGGTCGACGTCCGCGGCGTCCTGGAGAACAAGGGTGTCAAGTACGAGGTCAAGTCGGACGCACAGTTCCGTGAGTACCTGGCTTCGAACGCCAAGACCCCGGTTCGCGCACTGGCCGGTACCCCGCTGGAAGGCACTCGTATCCGCTACATCGGCGACGATGTGAAGTCCATCTACTCGGCACTGGGTGGTCGCCCGGATGTTGCAGTGTACTTCGCACCGGTCACCGAGGCTGGCCGCATCGAGATGCTGCCCTTCCTCCGCGAGCAGGCCGTTTCGATTACCGCACACCGTTTCGGTAACCCGAACCGCTTCTCCGAGCGCGTCATTTCTTCCCGCTAAGGCGCTGTGAGAGTTTAGCTCTCTGGCCTAGGCTCAGGGCCCTGCACCTTCATGGTGTGGGGCCCTGAGCCTTTTGGTGTGTCTGATGGCTGTCTGCTGGAGGTGAGTAATAGGGGTGCTTCTAGGGCCTTGGGAAGGGGTGATTGTTGGGCGGTTAGATAGGATAAGGAAAATATAGTGTCATAGAAGTGGTACGGGGGTGTTTGGACGTGCCCCGCGTTACTTCTTATGTGATAATTGGTGTAGGACGTTCCGTCATCCCACATACGGAACGACACCGTGCGCGGGACGGTCCGCGCTACGCAAGAACACACTGAAAGGACACCGCTGCTATGAGCAACGTTCCCGCAGAACTCTCGTACACTTCTGAGCACGAGTGGGTTTCCGCTCTCACCGCCGAGGGCACCGTCCGCGTCGGTATTACCGACCACGCTCAGGATGCACTGGGTGACGTCGTCTACGTCGACCTTCCCTCTGTCGGCGATTCTGTAGCTGCTGAGGATAGCTTCGGTGAGATTGAGTCCACCAAGTCTGTCTCCGATCTCTTTGCACCCATCTCCGGCGAGGTTGTCGCCGTCAATGAGGGCCTGGAGGACGACCCCGCACAGGTGAACTCCGATCCCTACGGTGAGGGCTGGATCGTTGAGATTCGTCCCGAGAACGCTGATGACCTGGCAAACCTGCTGACTGCAGAGGGCTACCAGGCAGAGCTGGACAAGCTGTAAGCCTTAAGAACCCGCCCCTGTAGGGGTGTCTAGAGTTAAAGCGGCGAGACCAAATTGGTCTCGTCGCTTTTCTTTGTAGGTGCACACAAACGCAAATAAACGGGCATCCTTAAGGTTCTTTGCGAGGATTTCTGAAGTCATTGAAGGAGGGTGAAATAGTGCTAAACCCCAAGTGGGGGGGCTCTTTGAGGTTAAATGTGATGAAAACTTCAACCATCGCGAGAAGATAAAATTTTCCTTGTAAAGCAGTCCAATATTTGGAGGTTATGTTTAGCTTTCGGGTTTCTTGCTAAAATTGGTACCGTTACTGCGGAATTGTGTTTGAATTTGTGGTTATTTTTGGTTCCAGAAGGGCTTGAAATGACCCTTCTGAATAGCGAAATGCCTTGTGAGGCTATAAGATTATCTGGAAGGTTCACGGTTTATCATTTCGTGATAAACAAATGAGCCGATCTATCACACTCTCAACACAAGAAGCAAAGACAACCGGCACGAAGCGATACCTTTTCCTCGAAGGGGCGCACTACTCACTCAACTCGGTGCGTAACGTAATCGGCCGGTACATACCCGAAAGACATAGATGACCTCACGCATCGATGATGGCTTCAGCAAGTCTGAGGCCGCACTGGACAGCGCGGAGCACGGTGCCTCTGACCGTAACCCGCGCGAGGTGAAGAGCCGAACCATCGGTCAGGTTCTAAGCCAGCTCGACCTGGAATTCCCCGGGATCAGCGCCTCCAAGATCCGATTCCTGGAGGAGCGAGGCCTGGTGCATCCCAGCCGTACCGAAACCGGATACCGCAAGTACTCCCAGACGGATATCGAGCGTCTGCGCTACATCCTTACCATGCAGCGCGATCACTACATGCCGCTGAAGGTAATCCGTCAGCACCTGGATGACCTGGAGGCCGGTCGAGTCCTGAACTCCATGCCGACCACCGTCAGCGAGGAAGTCCTGGACAGCGTCCTCGGTACCAACGCACAGGAGGGTCGTACCTACACCCTGCGCGAGCTGGCCGAGTATGCGAACACCACTCCCGAGCTCATCCGTGACCTGATTGACTTCGGTCTTTTGGAAGACGGAGCGGACCACGAGTACACCGACTACGATGTGCTGATTGCCCGCGTTAGCGCGGAACTGACCCAGCACGGTATTCAGCCTCGTCACCTGCGCGCCTTCAAGTCGGCCGCGGATCGCGAGATTTCCCTCGTGGAAATCGCTGTGGCCCCTCTGGCCTCTCGTCGCGATGCGGCGTCGCAGGCCCAGGCGCAGGACCGAGCCGATAAGATTCGCAAGCTCTGCCTGCAGTTGCATGCGACTCTCGTCGAGTCGGCCATGCCCACCTACGAGTAGGAGGGCGACTCCGCGGCGCGGTTCCTTAAAGAGTCGGTCGCGACCGGGTGGTGTTATCTGCCCTTTCCCCGGGGATGCGTCCTTTGTGGCGTAAGCCCATGGTTACCGTCCGTACGCGGATGGTAACCCCCAAGATTTGGACGATGCCGCTTCTAAAACGCGGATTTCTACCCCTTCGTCCAACACGAAGAGCTTCTATACCAGGGGCTCCCGGCCTGCCAAAGGCTATTCACTTAACTCAGCGGCGAATGCGTGCCAATCTCCGGATTGGCGCGCATTCGCTATTTAAGGCCGGGGGAGGGGGAGAGCGCGGAAGCGGAGGCCCGTGGGCTCGATACCCGACGAAGAATTGTAACTCGGTGGCAGCTTCGCCTTCGGGACGACCCCGCGAGATTACCCGGGGCAGATATCGTGGGCTTGCCGTGGGGGCGTGAGGGGCATCCTGAGCGGATTCTGAGAGGAGAAAGAACGACTCTCACGGTGCGTTCGATTTTAAGTAGGGCACCGTATCGGTTAAAATGGAGTGAATGAGCCGCGCCTATCGCGCACCGGTCGCTCTGTCGACCCTCGAATCGTTCTCCAGCGGAACGACGTATTCGGGGCGATACCGGCCGCCGATTGATGGGGCGCGGTGTATCGCTTAACGGCTCCCGCTACGCCCAACGGGCATCCGGGAACCGGGCGAAAACTAGCTAAGACGCGTGACTGGCATTCTGCGGATGCCGCATACGAGGACACAAAAGGAGGGGCCGTGGTGGAGCACCAGACCGGCGAGAGCGCAGGCACTGACGAGGCGTACCCGAGCTTCGACCAGCCCCTGGACGGATTCGACGCGCTCTTTCCCGCGGCACCGCCTCCTCGCGGTGAACAGGGCGTGCTCTTCGCAGACCCCGTTTCTGTGGTGGAGGAAAACCTGGGTTACCGTGGTGCCGTCGCCTGCAAGGCAGCCGGTATCACCTACCGCCAGCTCGACTACTGGGCCCGCACCGACCTTGTGGTTCCCACCGTGCGCGGCGCATCCGGTTCCGGTACCCAGCGCCTCTACAGCTTCCGCGACGTTCTCGTGCTCAAGATCGTGAAGCGCCTGCTCGATACCGGCGTGTCCCTGCAGCAGATTCGCCTCTCCATCGAGCACCTGCGAAGCCGAGGCCTGGATGACCTGGCCGATATCACGCTCATGAGCGATGGCACCACCGTGTACGAGTGCACCTCGCCCAGCGAGGTCATCGACCTGGTACAGGCCGGTCAGGGTGTCTTCGGCATCGCTATCGGTCGCGTGTGGCGAGAAATCGAGATGAACCTCAATGGTCAGCCCGGCGAGGAAATGCACGAATCCTTCGAAGGTGACGAACTCGCCGCCCGCCGCGCCCGCCGCGCCCAGGCCTAATACCCGTCTGACCCGCCGGTCATAGTTGCGGGGCTCCAGCCCCCACAGACCCCATACTTTTTCTTCTGCCCGCCCGAGCACCAACGATGCACGGGCGGGCAGAACGCTATCTGCGGGGGAGAGGGTAAGAACACTCAGGGCCTAAAAGGCGCATCGAGACCGCATGGTGGGCATAACGAGCAAATATTCAAGGACAGGTTGAGAAAATACTCACGTTACCCCCTGTCAGGTCCGGAAGAGGCACATGGATTCGCTAGAATGAAGGAGCATTACACCTCACTCATATCACGGATTCTCAATGTCCCGAATCGTTAGTATCAGTAGCCTCAAGGGCGGCGTGGGTAAAACCTCCATCACCCTGGGGCTCGCCTCCGCGGCGCTACACAGCGGCCTTTCCGCACTCGTTATTGACCTCGACCCTCACGGAGACGCCAGCACCGGCCTAGCCGTCGACGAAAGCATCCCCGACGTGGCCTCCCTGATTGCCAGCACCAATGAACGAGCCTTCGCCGATGAAGCCGGAGAGTCCGCCTGGAACAGGCTGGTGGGCAAACCGACCCTGCTGACCAACACCCCCGTCGACACCGGTAGCGTACGGGTCGCCCGCGGGTCGGCACGTTCCACCCTCGTGGACCGTCAGGAAGCCGCACCGTTCATTCGCAGATTCAAGCGCATGGTGGACGCCGCGGCGGGCGCCTACGACGTGATTCTGATTGACTGCCCGCCCTTCCTGGGGACGCTTTCCTCGATGGGCTGGGCCGCCAGCCAGCGCATCCTCTCCGTGGCCGAGCCCTCCCTCTTCTCTGTGGCCGGCACGGAACGCACCCTGCGCGCCATCCTGCGCTTCCAACAGGAGAGCGGCACAAGTATCGACGGGGCCGGGGTCGTCATCAACAAGATGCGCCCGGACGACAGCGAGCACCAGTACCGTCGAGACGAGATGCGCTCGCTCTTTGGTGACCTCGTGGCTGAGCCCGTCCTGCGAGAAAGCCCCGTGCTGCAGCGCGCTCAGGGTGCAGCCTACCCGATTCACTTCTGGCCCGACGAAGAATCCGTCGAACCCGCCGTGGACTTTACCCGACTGCTGGTCGGGCTCATGGCCGACCTGTAGGTCGTCAACCGGATTGTCGACCGGGCGAAGAGGTGAACGTTCGAGTTGCGTGCCGCATCATGTTCCGGGCTGATCTGGCGATAGGGGCTTCTACGGGAATAGCCGTGCTCCCCGACGCGTTATAGTGGCAGTAAAAGAGCTGCACGCCCGTAGGAATCCCCGAACGTTGTACAGGGCCGCGGTCGTACCGCAGATAAGACAGAGAAAGAGAAGAACATCGTGAGCATCGAACACCTGGAACGCATCGACGGGGTAGCCCAGTACGACCTCATCGTGATTGGTTCCGGCTCGGGCAACACCCTTATCGGCCCCGAATGGGACGATAAGAAGGTTGCACTGGTCGACGGCGGCATCTTTGGCGGAACCTGCCTGAACGTGGGCTGTATCCCCACCAAGATGTACGTCTACCCGGCAACCATCGCGCAGAAGACCCGCGAGGTCAAGCACCTGGGCGTCGACGCGCACGTGGATGCCGTGCACTGGTCCGAGATCCGCGACCGTATCTTTGCCTCCCGCATCGACCGTATTTCCGAGGGCGGCCGCGACTGGCGTGCAGGCCTGCCCAACGTAGACTTCTACGCTCAGTACGCACGCTTCGTCGGTTCGCACACGCTGGAGCTGACCGACGGCACCCGCCTGCACGGTCGGCAGGTCGTGATTGCCGCTGGATCCCGTGCCGTGTTGCCTCCCGTGCCCGGTATTGACTCCTCCAAGGTCTACACCAACGACAACGTCATGCGCCTGGACGAACTGCCCGCCCGCATGGTCGTCATCGGCGGTGGTGTGATTGCGGCAGAATTCTCCCACGTTTTCTCCGCCCTCGGTACCGAAGTAACCCAGCTGAACCGCTCCTCCCGCCTGCTGCGCGGGGTGGATGCGGAGGTCGTGGCACGCTTCGAAGAAGCCGCAAGCAAGCAGTGGAACATCGTCAAGGAAGCCTCCCTCTCCGAAATCCGTGAGAACGCCGACGGCAGCGTAACCGTCGTAGCGAAGCGCACCACCGAGAACGGTGAAGGACTGCTCGAAATCCCGGCAGACGCTGTGCTTGTGGCCACCGGCCGCCGCCCCAACACCGACGTGCTGAACGCCAAGAACTACTTCGACGTGCAGGACGGCGGCCTGCTCAGCGTCGATAAGTACCAGCGCGTGCTCTACAACGGCGCGCCCGTCCCCGGCGTCTTCGCCCTAGGCGATGTCTCCAGCCGCTACCAGCTCAAGCACGTGGCCAACCACGAGGCGCGCGTCGTGCAGTACAACCTCAGCCACCCCGAGGATCTGCGTGCGAGCG
Source organism: Rothia sp. HMSC062F03 (assembly GCF_001836905.1). NCBI lineage: Bacteria > Bacillati > Actinomycetota > Actinomycetes > Micrococcales > Micrococcaceae > Rothia > Rothia sp. HMSC062F03. Next base: position 48,454 of record NZ_KV830893.1, read on the forward strand.
ATCACCGTTACGTGCCGGGCGCGATCTTCAGCAACCCGCAAATCGCCATTGTTGGCATGACCGAGGAGCAGGCCCGCGAGGCTGCCGCTCGCGAAGGATTCGAGATTACCGTCAAGGCCCAGAACTTCGGCGATACCGCCTACGGCTGGGCCATGGAAGATCAGATTGGCCTGTGCAAGCTCATCGCGCGCAAGGACAACGGCGAGCTGCTCGGTGCGCACCTGGTGGGTGAGGAATCCTCCGTGCTCATCCAGCCGCTGATTCAGGCCATGAGCTTCAACCAGGATGCCCGCACCCTGGCCCGCGGTCAGTACTGGATTCACCCGGCACTGACCGAAATCATTGAGAACGCGCTGCTCGGCCTGGAATTCGACGAGCCCGCTCAGGCCTAACGCCCGGGCACATGGAACACCTCTGAAGCCTTGAATCTCGGGGGCGCAAAACACCAAAGGAGGGGGTCGCACCGAATCGGTGCGACCCCCTCCTACTTGCGTTTATTGCTTTGGCCAGAACTAGAGCGGCGCGGCCCTAGCTCCGCTACTCGGGCTTCTTTTCTGCGTGCTGAGCTTCTGCCCGCGGAGCATCCTGCGAACCCGGCTCTTCTGCGGTCTCGGCAGACGTGTCGGCGCCCTTCGCGTTTTTTGTGCTTTCCGCGGATTCCTCAGTCTCTTCAGAATCCCCGACGGCTACCGCACGGTTCTCCTGGTATTCCTGAATCATCTCGACGGCCTGTTCACGCAGCTCGCCCAGGCGCTCGGTTGCTTGGTCACGGAACTCGGCCAGACGCTCGGCCTGCTGATCGGCGTACTCGGCCAGGCGCTCGGTCGCCTGGTCGCGCAGCTCCACGAGTCGCTCCGTCTGCTCGGCGGCGTAGTCCTGCAGTCGGGACAGTGAATCCGACGTGGTGGCGGTAACCCGGCCGTACATTTCATCCACGTAGGAGGAGAAATCCTGCAGCACCTTCGCACGGCGAATCTTGTGCGAGGGGGTCAGATAGCCGTCCTCCTCGGTCAGGTCGCGGTTCATGATGCGGAACTCACGGATACCCTCGGCGCGCGAGACCAGCTGATTCGCCTCGTCCACAATTCGCTGCACGGCGGCGCGTACCGCCGGATGCACGGCCGCCTCCGGGATGGACAGTGAACGCGGCAGCCCCAGGTGCTCGAGCTGCTCGGGCAGGGTATCCGGATCCAGGGTCACGAGGGCCGCGATGAAGGGCTTCTCATCCCCCACCAGCATGGCCTGAGAGACCAGGGGAGAGGTGCGCAGATGGTTCTCCGCAATGCCCGGAATGACGTTCTTGCCGCCGGCGGTGACGATGATTTCCTTCTTGCGTCCCACAATCTTCAGCAACCCGGCCTCGTCGAACTCGGCCAGGTCGCCGGTGCGGAACCAGCCGTCCTCGGTGAAGGCCTGGGCGTCCTCCTCGGGGTTCTTGTAGTACCCCTTCATGACGCCCACACCGCGCACCAGCAGCTCGCCGTCCTCGGCGATGGTGCCCTCGGCACCCGGAAGGAGCGGGCCGATTCTACCGATCTGATACGGGGTGATACGCCCGGCCGCGATGGGAGCGCAGGTCTCGGTCAGGCCGTAGCCCTCGATGACCTGCACGCCCACCGCGTGGAAGAAGTGCGCGAGGCGCTCGCCCAGCGGGCCGCCTCCGGAGACAGCGTAGTGTAGCTGCCCGCCCAGGGCCGCACGCAGCTTGGAGTACACGAGACGGTCGTACAGGGCGTACTGCGCCGCGAGCTTGAAAGATACATGGCCGGTGACCTTCGCCTTCGACCAGGCAATCGCGATATCCACCGAGCGGTCGAAAAGAGCCTTGTTGAGAGAACCGCCCTTTTCGGCCTTGGCCTTGGCCCCCTCGTACACCTTCTCGAAGACTCGGGGGACTACCAGCAGCATGGTCGGCTTGAAGCTATCAAGATTGGCCGCGAGGTTCTTAATGTTCGGGGAGTGGCCGATAACCACACCGGCGTCCAGGGCCAGCACCTGAATCAGGCGAGCCAGCACGTGGGCCAGCGGCAGGAAGAGAATCGACGAGTTGCGGGGGTTTGCAATCTCGCTTTCCACGAAGCGCGTGTTGGCGCTCAGGTTCAGGAAATTGCCGTGGGTGAGCGGGCAACCCTTGGGGCGGCCGGTCGTGCCGGAGGTGTACACAATGGTCGCGATGTCATCGCAGGTGGCGCGGGTGCGTGCCTGCTCAAGCTGTTCGTCGCTGACCTCGGAAGCACGGGCGCTCAGTGAATCCAGGTCGCCGTTCTCGATGACCCAGCGGTGCTTCAGCTGCATGGGCTCTTCGGCGGATGCGGAAAGCTCCTCGGCCTCCTTGATGCGGCCCAGCAGCTTCTCATCCTCGACGAAGACCGCGGTGGCCTCGGAGTGGGAGAGCGCCCAGGAGGCCTGGGCGGGGGCATTCGTTTCGTAGACCGGCACGGAGATAGCACCGGCGTACCAGATGGCGAAGTCGATTACGGTCCACTCGAAGCGGGTACGGCTCATAATGCCCACGCGGTCACCCGGGCGGATACCCGCGGCAATCATGCCCTTCGCCAGGTCGGCCACCATACGGTAAAACTCGCTGGCGCGTACCGGCTGCCAATTGCCCGGGGACATCTGGCGACGGTACAGCACGGGGTCCGCGCTGTTGGCGCGGTGACGCTCAACGAGGCTCGTGAGGTTCAACGAGGGGTCGACAATGACCTCTGCGGGGGAAGAAAAGACTTTCATGATGCGCCTTTCGGTTGGGGCGGCCTCTGCACGGTCCCGGTGCGGCTCTACGGGAGTCGCGGGGTGGAATACGGTACTGCGCCTACGGGGTGATGCGGTCCGCGGGAGCAGGGCGGTGGGCTATTTCGGTGACAAAATCCTGGAGCGAGGCGAGCACATACTCGGCGTCGTAGTCGAGCGTCGCCACGTGGTAGCTACGGGTTAGCCATCTAAATTCTACAGGAGCTGAACAATGTTCGAGAAAATATTTATGGGAGCTATCGGACACAGTGTGATCGCCTAGCGAGCGAAGGCACAGCACCGGCGCCTTCAGGCGCGGCAACAGCTCGCGGGTCTCGGCCCCCAGCAGGTGTAGCTGGTACACCGAGGCGGTGGGCGTCAGCCGGTACGCGCCCTCGCTCACGCCCGGAATGGCGATGTCCGAGCCCACCGACTTAAGCGCCGGCAGAAGCTTCGAGACGACCCCGGCGTGGCGCATCAGCGGGTTCACATCCACCATGTAGGGGTTAATGATTGCGGTGCCGAGCACCGGCAGACGCGCGGAGAGGTTCACGGCCAGCGTGCCACCCATCGACATGCCGATGACGACGACCCGAAGGCCCTCGTCGGTGAGGCGACGGTAGGCGGACTCGACCGAGTTCAGCCAATCGCGGTAATCCGTCAGGCGCATATCCTGCCAGCGGGTACCGTGCCCCGCGAGTAGCGGCATCTCCACGGGGTAGCCCAGCGCCGCGAAACGCTCGGCGATGGGGCGCATGCTGTGCGGGGAACCGGTGAAACCGTGCACGATAAGGATGCCCACGCCGGGCTCAGAGGCTCCAACCCCGCGGGAACCTTCGGCGCTCTGGGGCTCCGGACGGAAGGATAGCGGGGAATGATCGAAGACATTGGGGTCGCCCCCGAAACGGTGCTCCAGCATCTCTCGCACCTCCCGGGTGGCCAGGAGGCGGCGCTCGCGGGCCTTGCGCCGCATACGCTTAATTGGTTCAAGCGAGCTATCAAAAATACTCATGGCCCTCCTTAGACAATGCCGGGGGCGCGGGCTAACGGCCGGCGCGGGGGAGAGACGCGCACCGCCCCTCGGCCCTAGAATACCTCGCCCGCCTCGACGGCACCTGTGAGGTGAGCCTGCCGGCGGGGGAGGACGACGGATTCAGCGGAGGGCGGAGCAGGTAGCCGACTCGTGGCGCACATTCGCCGTAATGCGGACGCGGAATACGGTGGCGGTCGGGGAGAGCCGCAGAGACAGGCTAGAATTGAGCCGGGAATATTCAGAGAGGAGATCCCCATGCCGACCACCGCCCTGTACCGAAGCCTCAAGATTATTGGTTCGCCACTGCTGACGGGCCTGTACCACCACGAGGTGACGGGGCTAGAGAACCTGCCCAAGGGCCCCTTCATCGTCGCCAGCAATCACCTGGCGTTCTGCGATTCCATTTTTATTCCGCTTGCGCTGCCCCGCACCGTGAACTTCCTCGCCAAGAGCGACTACTTTACGACCCCGGGGCTCAAGGGCCGCGCGATGGCCACATTCTTCCGCGGGGTGGGCCAGCTGCCCATGGACCGTTCCGGCGGTCAGAAGAGCCAGGAATCCCTCGACGCCGGCGCGCGGGTTCTCGCCGAGGGCGGCATCATCGGCATTTATCCCGAGGGAACGCGTAGCCCCGACGGCCGCGGCTACCGTCCCAAGGTGGGCGTGGCCCGCCTGGCCCTCGAGTCACGGGTGCCCGTCGTTCCCATCGGGCAGATTGGCACCGACCTGATTCAGCCCTCCGGTTCGAACCGCATCCACCTGCGCCACGATGGCGAGCCGATTCGCGTGCGCACCGTCATCGGCAAGCCCCTCACCTTCGAGAAGTACACCGCCGACGTCGAGATCAGCTACCGCTCCCAGCGCGAGGTTGCCGATACCATCGGCGCGGCGATTCGCGCCCTGAGCGGGCAGGAGTACGTGGACGTCTACGCGGATCGCGTCAAGAAGCTCATGGCCGACGAGCACCTGAGCGCCGACGAGGCCGTGTCCCGACTGCAGAACGAGAAACGCTAGAAGGCATAGGCGGACGGCACGGCCACACGGGCCGACTAGGGGTTATCTGAATCCTGAGATGAAGCCCCGGCCCGGGGCGTTCGTAAACACCGTAAGAGTACAATATACCCATCTCTTCCCCGTCCGCGCGGGGTCGAGAGACGACGCACAAGACCATCCCGACGGAGTGAATGATGAGCACCCAGAACCTCAACACCGCGCAGACCGACGACCACGGTCTGGATAACTGGCGCGAGCTGCACATTGACCAGCAGCCCACCTGGAGCGAGCACGAAGACTTCGCCAGCACCATCGCAGAGCTGAACTCGGTTCCCCCGCTCGTCTTTGCCGGCGAGGTGGACGCCATGCGCCAGGCTCTCGGCGAGGTGGCCGAAGGTCGCGCCTTCCTGCTGCAGGGCGGCGACTGCGCCGAGACCTTTGCCGGCGCAACCGCCGACAAGATCTCCGGCCGCGTCAAGACCATCCTGCAGATGTCCGCTGTGCTCACCTACGGCGCCTCCATGCCCGTGGTGAAGATGGGCCGCATGGCCGGCCAGTTCTCCAAGCCGCGCTCCGCAGACATGGAAACCCGCGGCGACGTCACCCTGCCCTCCTTCCGCGGCGAGACCGTCAACGGTTTCGACTTCACCCCCGAGGCCCGCGTGCACGACCCCAAGCGCATGCTGCGCGGCTACCATACCAGCGCTTCCACCCTGAACCTGGTGCGCGCCTTCACCAAGGGCGGCTTCGCAGACCTGCGCGCCGTGCACCAGTGGAACCGGGGCTTCACCTCCAACCCCGCGCATGAGCGCTACGAGAAGACCGCTAATGAAATCGGTCGCGCCCTCAAGTTCATGGAAGCCTGCGGTGTGAACTTCGAGGCCCTCAAGACCACCGACATGTACGTTGGCCACGAGGCCCTGGTTCTGGACTACGAGCGCGCCCTGACCCGCATCGATTCGCGCACCCAGCTGCCCTACGACACCTCCGCACACTTCCTGTGGATTGGTGAGCGCACCCGCGGCGTCGACGACGCCCACGTGGACTTCCTCTCCAAGGTCCGCAACCCCATCGGCGTGAAGCTCGGCCCGACCACCACCACCGAGGACGCACTCGCACTGATTGACAAGCTCGACCCGAACCGCGAGCCCGGCCGCCTGACCTTCATCACCCGCATGGGCGCGAAGAACATTCGCGAGAAGCTGCCCTCCATCGTCGAGGGCGTGCAGGCCGAGGGTGCGAAGGTCGTGTGGGTGACCGACCCGATGCACGGCAACACCATCTCCGTGCCCTCCGGCTACAAGACCCGCCGCTTCGACGACGTGCTCGACGAGGTTCGCGGCTTCTTCGAGGTGCACGAGGCTCTGGGCTCGTTCCCCGGCGGTATTCACGTGGAGATGACCGGCGACGACGTGACCGAGTGCCTGGGCGGCTCCGACGCTATCGACGAGGCAGCACTGGCCGACCGCTACGAGTCCCTGTGCGACCCGCGCCTGAACCACTCGCAGTCCCTGGAAATCGCGTTCCTGGTCTCCGAGTACCTCAAGAACCGCGGTAGCCGCGGCTAAGGACGTTTTCGCGTCATCGCTTCTCGTACGCCCTTGCGACGTACTAACGGGCCCGGCCCCTCAAGAGTGAGGGGCCGGGCCCGTATCGTTTAGTGAAGACGGCGCTTAGCGAAGACAGCGTTTAGCGGCGAGGGTGCTTGGAGCGTTCTGGGGTGAGGAGAGATTCTGAGCTCCTAACGGTTTGGTCCCCGGCAGGATCCCGATGAACCTCGATTCCCGATGAATCCCGGCGGCTGAGCATCTAATAGCCCAGGCCGAAGAAGCTCGCGAAGTTCTTCCACCACTCCGACTGCAGGATGGAGGTCGCGAGCCACCACCCACTGAAGCTGGCGCTCATGCCCAGCAGAATCACCATCAGCGCCCACACACCCATCGCCGCGCCTGATGGAGGAGGGGTGAGCTCACGTACCGGCAGTCGGCGGTCGCGGTGGAGAGCATCCCGCGACGTGAAGCCGGAGGAATCGGCGGAACCGGTGCTCCCGCCGGAACCCCGCCGAGAAGTATCAGGGGTGTGCGCCCCGTCCGGGCTTTGCGCGGCATCGGAGTAGTCGGGGTAGGCGTTGAGCGCGCGCTCGGCGTAGATGGGGGCGTACTCACCGAAGGTCGAGATAAACTCCTGCTCGGTCTGCGGCCCGATGCCGACGGACGGTGCATCGGATGCATCGGATGAGGCGCCGGAGCTTTGAAGCCCCTTCGACCCCCGCGAGTCATCGGCCTCGTTGGGCTCGCCGCCATCGGAGGCAGCCGAAACCTCGGGGGCCGAACTCTTGAGCGGGGGAATACCCTTGGGGTTGAGCACCGAGTCCTCCGCGTCCACGTCGGCCAGATGCACCTCCTCTCGGGAACCGGTGAGCAGGCTATCCGGAGAATAAACGTCGTAGGCGAGCAGGTCCCCGGCATCGCTAAACGCGCTGATGGGGGTGTTGCGCACCATCTGCCCCGCGCCGCTGCGCTCGGCAATCTCGGCCACCGCCTCCCACAGGCTTGAGGTAGGCTCCGGGACGCTCGGAGCGCGCCAGGACAGCTCGGACTCGCCGAGAGACTCGGCAACCTCCTTGAGGGAGGCAAAAAGCTCGGTGGCGTCCTCGGGGCGGGCCTGCGGCTGCTTGCGGGTGCACCAGGCAATAATTCCGGCCACGTCGCGGTCGATGCCCGGGGCGATATCGCCGAGCGGGGGCATCTCAATATTGGCGTTGTGGTACAGCACCTGCTGGTCGTTCTCCAAGCCCACGAAGGGCAGACGTCCCGCCAGCATGCGGTACATCATGACGCCGAGCGCGAAGATATCGGCCTGCGCGCCCACCTTCACCTGCGGGTCCAGGACCTCCGGTGCCACGTAGGCGGGAGTACCCATGGGGGCGCCGGAATCCACCTGATCGTCGCGGCGTGACAGACCGAAGTCCGTCAGCTTCACCTGGCCGTTGGCGTCCAGAAGAATATTGCCCGGCTTAATATCACCGTGCAGGTAGCGGTTGGCGTGCACCTCCGAGAGGGCATCCACCACCGGCAGCAGAACATCCAGCGCCTCGCCCAGGCTCAGGGCGCGCCGCGTGCGCAATAGCTGGCTGAGCGTGCATCCGTGCACGTATTCGAGCACGATATACATGACCATCTGCCCGGCCACGTACTCGGTGCCCGAAGAGATGACACCCACCGTGTGTCCGCCGCCCACCTGGCGCATCGAGCGTTCCTCGCGGTGGAATTTCTGCCGGTTGGCGGCGTCCTGCGCCAGGGAAGGGGAGAGGATTTTGAGCGCCACAGGATTGTTCGACCACAGATCCAGCGCGTAGTAGACCTCGCTCATGCCGCCCCGCCCAATCAGCGAGCCCACCTGGTAGTGCCCCTCAATAATGGCACCGCTCAGCCACTCCGAAGAGCCGACCGTGGCACCCTGTGCGGGCGCGGTGGTGGCCGGAGGAACCGTAGAAGAGGCGGGAGGATGCGAGGGCGATGAGTGAGTGTGCGCGGAAGAACGGGGGCGCGGGAGGGGAATATTCATACGGCCTCTATCTTATCGCTCGGTCCAATCGCGCGGCGGGGAAAAGGTTATCGGGAGGGTAATACTCAGCTGATTCTAAGGCAACCGCCTGAGCGGATTGTGACGCTCCGCGCGGCTGAGCGGGTCGAAAGTGGTAAATATGAGTCGGCTCTGGCACTCTTAAAAGGTGACTAACGAAAATATTGCTCAGACCTTCGCCCTCGTCGGCGATTGGGTCACTATTCCCGATATTGCGCAGGCCCTCGATCTGAAGGTGACCCGCGTGCACAACCTGATTTCTGACGGTACGCTCATCGCCCTGCGCGACCCCGAAACCAATGTGCGCAAGGTTCCCGCGCTGTTCCTGAACGGTTCGCGCGTGCTGGAATCCCTCAAGGGCACCCTCGTGGTGCTGAAGGACTCCGGCTTCAGCGATGAGGAAGCCATCGTCTGGCTGTACACCGAGGACGAATCCCTGCCCGGCCGCCCGATCGACGCACTGATTGACGGCCGCAAGACCGAGATTCGTCGCCGCGCCCAGGCCCTGGCCTGGTAGCACCGGAGGGTAGCGCCGCAACGCGGAGGCGCAGGGGGCCGGTAAACACTCCGGCCCGGGTGCTCTTCGCACGGCGGGAACTCAACTGATAAAACAGCGGATGGGGTAGCGTGAACGCTACCCCATCCGCTGTCGTTTAACGGTCTCTTCGCTGCGCCTCGCCGCTATTCCTACGTCTTTTCCACGCCCCGCGGTGAAGGCCCCGCGGGCTGAAAACACGCCCGTTTAGGACTTGCGACGTAGCGCGCGGTCCACGATATCGCTCAGCGCCGCGCGCACGAGCTCGTCGAGCTCCAGCGCATCCAGAGCCTCAAAGACCGCATGGGACTTCTGCTCAATCAGCCGCTCGTGCTCGGCGAAAGCACCCGAAGACACCATGAGCTCACGGATGCGCTCCACCTGCTCATCGCTCAGGTTGGGGTTGCCCAGGCTGTCGTGCAGGAGCGCTACCTCCTGCTCGCTGAGGGCCGCGGAGGTCAGCGCCACCAGGACGGTGCGCTTACCCTCGCGCAGGTCGTCACCGGCGGGCTTGCCGGTCACCTCGGGACGACCGAAAACGCCCAGCTCGTCGTCGCGCAGCTGGAAGCCCTCACCGAGCGGCAGACCGAAGGCCCGGTAGCCGGCAAGCACCGGGTGCTCCTCGCTGATTGCACCGGCCCCGCTCTCCAAAGCCCGCGCCTGCAGCGCCAGGGCCCCACCGAGCGTGAAGGGGTGCTCGCACGAGTACTTGGCGGACTTGAAGCGGATCACGTTGAGCGCTCGCTGCAGGGCCGAGCTGGCATCTTCGGTGTCGAGTACCTCGGAGTAGACGTCCAGGTACTGCCCGGCCAGAACCTCAGAACGCATACGGTCAAAAATGGTGCGCGCCGGGGAACCGTATAGTGCGCCCTCGCCCAGGGACGCAAAGACCTCCGCCGACCAGGCGAGGGTCAGGTCGCCGGCCAGGATGCCGCCGGTCAGACCGTAGTTGAAGGCGTCGCCGCGCCAGTTATTCTGCTCGTGCGCGGCCTCGAAACGCTTGTGCACGGAGGGGGCGCCGCGGCGGGTGTCGGAGCGGTCGATGATGTCGTCGTGAATGAGCGCGGAGGTCTGGAATAGCTCCACCGCCATGCCGGCCTTCACGATGGACCAGGTGCCGCGGTTCTCGGTCACGGGTGCGCCTCCCGCCCCGCGCCAACCCCAATAGCTCAGCAGGGCACGCAGACGCTTGCCGCCGGTAGAAAGGGACTCGATGGCCTCCAGCAGGGGGAGGGTCTCGGGGGAGATGCCCTCCAATAGTTCGCGCTGCGCGGCAAAGAACTCGGCCATCAGGGTATTGAAGGCGTTCAGGTAGGCGCTCTGCTCATGTTCGAGAGCCTCGGCGATGCCTGCGGGCAGCTCTGCGGAGCCTCCGGCGGGGGAAGGGGTCGTCATACTATCCTCGGTGTACGTGGGGACGATGGGCATGGGTGCGGTGTGCACCCCTCTAGCTTAGTGGAGAAACGCGTCACACGGGGTATTTACGAATATGTTTACTAATATTTGGGAGCTTAATTCGTAGACGTGTGCTATATTTGGGGTGTGGTGAAAGCTGTCGAAGGGAGGTTGAGGGGTGAGTAAGCCGGGCCGCGATAATGCGCGCGTCATTATGCATCTCGATATGGATGCCTTCTTTGTCAACGTCGAACTCCTCGAGAACCCCTCGCTTCGGGGTAAGCCCATTATCGTTGCGCCGACGGGCCCTCGCTCAGTGGTATGCTCGGCCTCCTATGAGGCGCGCGCCCACGGGGTCCATTCGGGTATGCCTCTCAGCTGTGCCCTCTCCGAGGTTCCGCACGCTACGGTCCTTCCCCTGCGCGCGGATTACCGGTACTATTCCCGAGCCGTCATGGGTATTCTGCGTGACCTTAGCCCGCTGGTAGAGCAGGTGAGCGTGGACGAGGCCTTCGTGGATCTTACGGGCGCCTACCGGCACGGGCAGGACCCCGTGCAATTGGCGCAGCGGGCGCGTGAGCGCATCGCAGGGGAACTCTCCCTGCCTTCCTCGGCGGGGGTGGCTCCCAATAAACTGCTGGCCAAGATGGCCTCGACCGGCAGTAAGCCCAACGGCCTATGGGTCGTGCCGCCCGGCCGCGTGCAGGAATTCCTCGACCCGCGCCCGGTCTCGGCGCTGTGGGGCGTGGGCTCGAAAAGCACAAAGCTTTTGGCCGGCTACGGAATCCAGACCATTGCGCAATTGCGGTCCATGAGCATCGAGTGGCTTCGGGACCGTTTCGGTACCTCCCACGGGGAATACCTCTGGACTGTTGCGAGGGGTATTGATGACCGGCCCGTCCTGACCGAACGCGATGAGAAGAGCATGGGTGGCGAGCATACCTTCTCCGAAGATACCGTCGATGCCGCCGCCATCAGCGGGATTGTGCGCGAGCTGAGTCTCAAGCTCGGGCGGCGTCTGCGCGAATCCGGTCGCCTCGCGGGGCGGCTGAGCCTGAAAATTCGCTATGCGGGTTTCGAGACCCACACTCGATCTGTGCCCCTCAGCTCGCCCCTGGATTCGGGGATGCGCATCGCCGAGCTGGCGCTGGAGGCGCTGCGGGCCGACGGAATCCTGACCGGGGACGAGGCACCGCGACCCATCCGCCTGATTGGCGTGCGGGCTGAGAAACTGGCTCGCGCCGAGGACGGGGTGCAGCAGGCTCTCTTCGAATCCATCGAGTACAAGCCCGCCGGGCGGGGGTCGAGGAATCGGGGGAGCGGAGGCGCGGTGAACCTCGGGGATCTGAACTCTCGATCGTCGAAGCTCGCGCCGGAGGCTACCGAGGCGGTGCTCGTGAAGGCTGGTCGCTGGTCCGAGGTTGAGCACGTCATGGACGCGATTCAGCGGAAGTACTCGGCCGAGAGCATCAAGCCGGCCTCGGGGGTTGCGCTACCGACCGGAAGGCCGACGGCCGCTCGGGAGGGGCCGAGGCGGGCTCCGCGGAAGAGGCTCGTGACGGATAGAGGGACAGGAGAATCGGTGGACCATCGCAGCGGCGAAGGCTGAAAGAAACGGGCGGCTGGTGAGTTCCCCGGCCCCGTCGCATCCACGTGTCGAAATAGCCCCAAAATGGTTCGTAAAATAAGTAGCTGAGAGGCTAAAAATAGTGCGTTGCTCGCGCCTTGCGCGGTAGGATGGAACCAAAGAGTGCGTGCGCGCCACGGGATGCGTTTCAACCCGCTGTGGATACCGGCGCGAACGCGTTGTCAGAAAGACAAAGGAGAACACGATGGCACTGTCCGAGCGTGAACAGAAAGTTCTTGAGCAACTCGAAGAACTCATGAGCAATGAGGATCCGAACTTTGCCTCGTCCATGTCCTCCACCGGCAATACTGCTCCCGTATTTAGTGCTCGACAGTTGGCGCTCGGAATTCTCTGCGTGCTAATCGGTCTGGGCATTATCATTGGTGCCGTCGCCTCTCACCTCATCTGGCTGGGCGTGCTCGGCTTCCTCTTTGCAGCCTTCGGCGTGTACTTCACCAGCACCAGCAAGAAGACCCCCGTGGATTCCTTCCTGGGAGGCAAAGCCGGCGGTGCCGCCCGCGCCCGCTCCCGCGAGCAGAAGGAGCGCTCGGCCTTCATGAACCGCCTGGAGGAGCGCTGGGACGAGCGCAACAACGGTCAGAACTAAAACCCGCTGATGGCCCGGGACAGCAGGTTTCGGACCGAAGATACCGGGGTGAAAATACCGAGGTGAAAATACCTGGCTAAGGATGCCGAGTTGAAGGGTGCAAGCCGGAACTCATAATGACTTTCCCAAGCGGAGGCGAGACGTATGTCTCGCCTCCGCTTTTTCGTGCCCGGTGCCTTTCCAGAGCGGCCCTTTCTTGCTCGGGGGGGGGCTTGTGGGCTTCGCTTTCAATCCTTCTGCGTACGGCAAGCTGGTTGCCCCGGGTGAAGGCATATATAGCCCGCCCGGAATAGGAGCTAACTCCTTTTGTGTGTGCCTCGCGCCACTCCGCTACTGTGTATCTAAGTTCTGCCGCTAAACGGCTCTAACCTGTGTAGAAGCTGTGCGTTGAGATAAAAAATGCAAAAGAAGGAATAAAAACCCTAAAAGACCTTCCTCGAGGTGGGGGAGGTGGTGGAAAGTGGGGTAAAGTGGAGGAGAAGGCTGAAGCCCCCTCCCTCAGCCGTGCTCCGCACCCGTTTCCGCTGTGGTGCAGGGCGCACGTCGTATTCTTCCGCTCGCTCCGCAAGCGCCATCGGAAGGGACGTGAGGCGAGGGCGCACGACAGGCTCAGCATCAGGCACACACGGGGGAGGTGACGCGAATGTTCCTGGGAACCTATTCGCCACGGATGGACGCCAAAGGGCGCATCATCCTCCCCGCCAAATTCCGTGAGGAACTCTCAGCAGGCCTCGTTCTGACCCGCGGTCAGGAACGATGCCTGTACGTTTTCCCCTCCGCGGAATTCGAGCGCATCCACGAGCGGATGCGCAGCGCACCCCTGCCGGGGCGAGCCGCCCGCGACTTCCTGCGAGTATTCCTCTCGGGAGCCTCGGATGAGCTACCCGATAAACAGGGGCGCATCACCATCCCTCCGATTCTTCGGCAGTACGCCGGGCTTGGCGACCAGCTCGTGGTCATCGGGTCCGGAACCCGCGCGGAAATCTGGGACGCCTCCGCCTGGGAGGAGTACCTGGCCCGCACGGAGGCCGAGTTTGCGGCCCTGGACGAAGACCCCTTCAGCCCCCTGCTCTAACGACTCGACGGCTCGTCGAATCGGCAGAGACACGGAGTCGACAGGAACGCCGATTCGACAGGAACGCCGAGCCGGCAGAGCGGTAAATCGGTACGGACCCGATGCGCGGTCTGCGCCCCCCACACGCTTTATCGACACACCACTCACCACCACGCAGGATTACCTCACACAGGAGCACCCATGAGCGTAGAACGCGCCCCCGAAGCCGGCACCTCCGGCTCCTCGGTGAAGGTCACCGGCGCCTCCATCGACAATCTTTCCGAGCGTGACGCCAGCGAGCGCCACGTGCCCGTCATGCTGGACCGCTGCATCAACCTGCTGGCACCCGGCATTGAGCGTGCCGTGGAGGAACGCGGAACCGCCTACGTGATTGACGGAACCCTGGGCATGGGCGGCCACTCCGAGGCGCTGCTGGAGCGGTTCGAGAACCTGGTGCTCATCGGTATCGACCGGGACCTGCAGGCCCACTCCATCGCGGGGGAGCGTCTGGCACGCTTCGGCGAGCGTTTTGTGCCTGTACACGCGGTCTACGACGAAATCGACCGCGCCATGGAAACCGCCGGGGTGCAGGGAATTGACGGCGTCCTGCTGGACCTGGGCGTCTCCTCCATGCAGCTGGACGAACGCGCCCGTGGCTTCGCGTACTCCTACGACGCGCCCCTGGACATGCGCATGAACTCCGAGGACGAGCTCACCGCGCGCATCGTGGTCAACGAGTACAGCGAGGACCAACTGCGCCGCATTATCCGCAATTGGGGCGAGGAGAAGTTCGCCTCGCGCATCGCCCGCGCCATCTGCACTGCCCGCGCCAACGCGCCCCTGGAGACTACCGGCGAGCTCGTGCGCATTATTCAGAAGGCGGTTCCCGTCGCGGCCCAGCGTACCGGCGGCCACCCCGCCAAGCGCACCTTCCAGGCGCTGCGCATCGAGGTCAACCACGAGCTGGAGGCGCTCGAACGGGCCGTTCCCGCGGCCCTGGATGCGCTGAACCTGGGCGGCCGATTCGTTGCGATGAGCTACCACAGCCTGGAAGACAAAATCGTGAAGCGCGCCCTCACAGCCGAGGCGACCTCCAAGGCTCCGAAGGGATTCCCTGTGGAACTCGAGGAGCACAAGCCCACGATCAAGATTATTACCCGCGGCGCGGAGCCGCCCACCGAGGAAGAGATTGCGCAAAACTCTCGTGCGGCCAGCGCCAAGCTGCGCGCAGCCGAGAAGATTCGAATCCCCGCCCAGTAGCGATTTGCTCGCCCGCAGGCGACAGACGCTAGTAACCACCTAAGACGAAGATTAGAGAGCGAATGAGCACCCAGCACGCATCCCAGCGCCCCACCCGCGCCCAGGGTACCCCGCGGACTCGACGCGCCGGTTCTTCGCGCCCCTCGGCGGGTGCATCCGGCGCTCTGAGCTCGAGCCTGGGCTCCTCGAACGCCTCGCACAGCGCGGGCGTGACCCGCACCTCCAAGGGCGTACATTCCGGCCGTACCCGTAGCGCGCGGGTGGATCCGGTTACCGCTTCTCAGCCCGTGGTTCGCCCGGCAAGCACCGCAGCCTCCCACGGGGGTAAGCGCACCGCGGGCCACGTTCCCGGACCGGTACGTGCCGCGGCCCGAACCGAGGAACCGCGCGAGGAAGAGGTCGTCACCCGACGCACGCCGCTGTCCGCGGTGACCCGCCGCGCCCGCCGATTGAGCCCGCCGACCATGCTGGCCGTTTTTGCCGCTATCCCGCTGACCCTGATTTTTATCCTGCTGCTCAACGTGCTGATCGTGACCCGACAGTATGACATGGTGGACCTGCGCGCGCAGGAACAGCGTCTCGTGCAGGAGAACCAGGCCCTGCAGCAGGAGATCGGTTTCAAGGAGGCGCCCCAGGACCTGGCGGTGCGCGCGAGCGCCCTGGGCATGTTCGCCAGCTCCTCGCAGGCCACCCTGAACCTGCAGACCTCCAAGATTGAGGGAACCCCCGCCCCCGTGGCCAGCCCCACCGGCAAGGCCGCGACCAAGGAACAAAACCTGATTGCGCCCCCGGCCGCAGGCTCCGAGGAAAGCTACGCCAAGAGCGTGGTGGATGCGGATAAGACCACCCAGCAACGTCACGCAAGCGCGGCCGCGAGCGCCTCGGCGAGCGCAACGGCCAGCCCCGCCGCGGCCAATAACGCCGCGAACACGAACACCGGTGCCGCTAACGGCACCGCACAGAACGGCCAGGCCACCCGCTAGCCGCCCCCAACCGACACCCCACACAGCACGAGAACCGCGAAAGGATATCCCCGAATGAGCTTCGACGCGCGCCATCACGCGAACGAACCGGCATCCGGGAAGCCGGACCTGACCCGCCGAGGCTTTCTGGCCGGCGCGGCCGCCACCGGTGCCCTGGGCGTCATCGGCGTAAACCTTTTCGTGCGCCAGGGCTTCGACCCCGGCGGGGTTGCCAACGCATCGCGCCAGAAGCGTCTGCGCTCGCAGGTGCTT
Organism: Rothia sp. HMSC062F03; assembly: GCF_001836905.1. Lineage (NCBI taxonomy): Bacteria > Bacillati > Actinomycetota > Actinomycetes > Micrococcales > Micrococcaceae > Rothia > Rothia sp. HMSC062F03. The sequence goes on from NZ_KV830893.1 coordinate 64,511, forward strand.
CCCGCAGTGCGCGGACAGATTCTCGATATTAACGGCAACGTCATGGCCCGCTCGGTGCAGCGCTACAACCTCACCGCGGATCAGACGGCCGTCGCCACCTTTAAGCGTTACAACGAGGACCGCACCGAGAAGATTGAGGTGACCCCGAGCCAGCTGGTCTACGAGATGACCGATATCCTCAAGAGCGTGGACCCGGGCATCACCGACGAATTCATCAAGTCGAAGCTGGACGGCACCTCCAAGTACTCGGTCATCAAGACCGACGTTTCTCCCGAGATTTTCCACAAGATTGACGACCTTGGCGCGCCCTTCATCTACGGCGAGGCCTTCTCGCAGCGCCTGTACCCCAACGGTAGCGTGGGCGGCTCCGTGGTCGGCAAGTACAACATCGTGGATGAGCCCGACGGCAATGGCACCGGCGGCACCGTGACCCGTAACTTTTCGGTGGGTATTGAGCGCGTCTTCGAAAAGGAGCTGGCCGGAACCCCCGGCGAGCGCACCTACGAGATCAGCGCGGACGGTGTGCGCATCCCCGTGGCCAAGGAGGAGCAGCGCCTCGCGGTTGACGGTAAGGACGTGCGTCTGACCATTAACCGAGACATCCAGTACTTCGCCCAGCAGGTTGTGCGCGCCCGCGCCGAGGAGCTCAAAGCGGAGTGGTGTACCGCAATCGTCATGGACGTGCGGGACGGCTCCCTGCTGGCGCTGGCGGATTCCTCGACCATGGATCCCGGCGCGAAGACCATCGAGGACGCCACAGATATGACCCCGCGAGCCATCTCGCAGAGCGTGGAGCCCGGTTCGACCGAGAAAATGCTGACTTCTTCGGCGCTGATTGAGCAGGGCCTCACGACCCCCACGAGCGTTTACGACGTACCCGCGACCCTCACGATTGACGGGCAGACCTTCAAGGATGCGTTCGAGCACCCGGCGCAACGCCGTACCTTCTCGGGCATTATTGCGGACTCGATGAACACCGGTACGGTGCTGGTCGGTCAGAAGCTCAGCAAGGAAGAGCGCTACAACTGGTTGAAGAAGTACGGCGTGGGCGAGTTCACCGGCATCGAGCTGACCGGTGAGGAGCAGGGCCTGATCAGCGATTGGCGCGATTGGGACGGCCGCACGCAGTACACCGTGCTGTTCGGTCAGGGTGTTGCGCAGACTCCGCTGCAGACCGCCATGATTTTCCAGGCGCTGGGCAATAAGGGTGTTCGTCTGAAGCCGCGCATTGTGGACGCAATTATTGACGCCGACGGTACCGAACATAAGCGTGCCGTGGAGCCTGGTGAACGCATGGTGAGTGAGCAGACTGCCGCCTCCTGCCTGACTCTCATGGAGAATGTGGTGGAGCAAGGCCATGATGCCCGTCCGGCGAAGGTGACCGGCTACCGCGTGGGCGGTAAGACCGGTACTGCGGAAACCCCGAGTGAGAAGGGCGGCTATGACGGCAACACGACTTCCTTTATTGGTGTGGCGCCGATTGAGAACCCGCAGTTCTTGGTGGCGGTGACCATGCAGCGTCCTGAGGGTAGCGTGGGTGCGAACGGTACGACGGCTGAGTTCTCCAAGATTATGGAGAAGACCCTGCACACCTATAACGTGCCGCGGTCGACCGGTGAACCGGAGACGATTCCGATCTTCGCGGACGGTAAGAGTAACGGGTAGAGACCGTCTCTTCGCGCGGGTGAATCAAGATTCTGAACACCCGCCAAGAGATTAAGACCGTAGAATATTGAATGACCCCGTGTGCCCCGAGGCACCACAATAGCGAGCTCCCCGCCCAATCCGCGGAGAGGAAAGAAGGATGATGGATACCGCATCTCACGCATCCGGCCCGAATCTGCTGGGCGGCGATGCCCAGACTCTGCGCCCGAAATCTGTGCGCCCCGTGAGCCTGGGGCACCTTCTCGACACCCTGCGTGATCTCGGTGCCGAGGTGAGCTCGCGTCCGGCCGCGCAGCAGAGCGGCGCTGTTGAGGACGTTGAGGTGACCGGCATCAGCATGGACTCGCGAGGTGTCTGCGCGGGAGACCTGTACGTGGCCCTGCCCGGTGCGAAGGTGCACGGCGCGCAATTCGCCGAGGGTGCCCTGAAGCTGGGAGCCGCGGCGATTCTGACCGATGCTGCCGGTGCCGAGTTGCTGGGTGAGGCCGCGGTTCCGCTGCTGGTGACCGAGCACCTGCGTGAGTACGTGGGCCCTCTGGCCGCGCAGATTTACGGTTCGGCATCCTTCCCCGCTACTCACCGTTACGCGGTGACCGGCACGAATGGCAAGACCACCTCCACCTACATGCTGGAGTCTATTTTCCGCACCGGTCTGGGTGTAAAGACCGGCCTGATTGGCACGATTCAGATTCTGATTGACGGCGTGTCCGTGCCCTCGAAGATGACCACCCCCGAGTCGCCCCACGTGCATTCGTTGCTGACCATCATGGGTGAGCACGGCCTGCGGTGCGCGGCGATGGAGGTGTCCTCCCACGCGATTGACTACCACCGTGTCGACGGCGTGAAGTACGCCGTGGCCGGTTTTACGAACCTGACGCAGGACCACCTGGACCTGCACGGCACGATGGAGCACTACTTTGAGTCGAAGGCGCAGCTGTTCACCCCCGAGCGCGCCGAGCTGGCCGTAATTACCGCGGACGATAGCTGGGGCGAGAAGATGCACGCCTCCGCCGCCGAGCGGATGGGCGCCGAGCACGTGCACCGCCTGGTGACCGCCCGCGGTGCCGGCCTCGCCGAGGTCCCCGCCGAGTTTGGTGAGCGCGATTGGGCCGTGGTCCGCGTGCAGCGCGAGGGTCTGGGCCACCGCTTCCACCTGGAGAACGGCGCCGGTGAAAGCATTGAGTGCTACACGGGCCTGCCCGCAGACTTCAACGTTTCGAACGCGGCCCTGGCCGCCCTCATGGCGTACCTCGATACCGATGCCGCCGAGCGCGAGCTGTTGCTGCCGGCCCTGGCCTCCGGTCCGGCGCTCACCCCCGTGGTGCCCGGCCGCATGCAGCTGATTTCGCTGGCGCCGCACGCCATCGTGGACTTCGCGCATAACCCCGACGGCCTGACCCGCGCGCTGGAGGCTATGGACCGCCCCGGCGACGGCAAGGTCATGATTGTGTTCGGCGCGACCGGCGAACGAGACCACCTCAAGCGCCCCATCATGGGCGCGATTGCCGCTCAGAACGCCGATATCGTCATCGTGACCGATGACGATCCGCACGGTGAAGAGCCCGCCCCGATTCGTGCCGCCGTCGAGGAAGGCGCGCAGAAGGCGCAGAACCGTCGCGCCCAGCAGATCCTGAACATTTCCCCGCGATCGGCGGCCATCGATGCGGCGATTGCCCTGGCCACCGAGCACGATGCGATTCTCATTGCCGGCCGCGGCCACGAGACCGAGCAAGACGTCGACGGCGTGGACATCGCCCTGGACGACCGTGTGGAGACCGCTCGCGCGTTGCACGCCCACGGCTTCGAGGTGCTCCCCGATTACCGCCGCATGATTGACACCGCAGGGGCCGCGCAGGCCACCGAGACGACCGAGACCGCTGAAGGTAGGTAGAGAATGATTAAGCTCAGCGCTGCCCAGATTCTGGAGGCGACCGGCGGCACCGCAATCGGCCTGGACGGCCGTGAGGAGCAGGTGCACGCGACCTTCGCCACCACCGACTCGCGCGAGGTGGAGACCGGCACCCTGTTCGTGGCAAAGCCCGGCGCCGTCACGGACGGCCACAAGTTCGTTCCCACGGCGTTCGAGAGGGGCGCAACCCTTGCCCTGGTCGAGCGCGAAGTCGTCGACGAGCAGGGCGTTCCCTACCCGAGCATCCGCGTTCCCGACGTGGTGCTGGCCATGGGCGACCTGGCCCGCTACGCGATTGAGCAGATGCGCGCGCAGGGCGAGCTGACGGTCGTCGGCATTACCGGTTCGGCCGGTAAGACCACCACGAAGGATCTGCTGGCCGCCATCTTCACCCCCGAGGGCCCCACGGTCGCTCCGGTGGGTTCCTACAACAGCGAGGTGGGTGTGCCTCTGACGGTTTTCCGCGCGGACGAATCCACCCGCTACCTGGTCATTGAGATGGGTGCCGACCACGTGGGCAACATCGAATACCTGGCGAATATTGCGCGTCCCGACCACGGCGCAATCCTGAAGGTCGGCACCGCCCACGCCGGCGAGTTCGGCGGCGTGGACAATATCGAGCGCACCAAGGGCGAGCTGGCCGAGGGCGTTCAGCCCGGCGGCTCCCTCTCCCTGAACGCGGATGACCCGCGCGTGCTACGCATGGCCTCCCGCTCGGTCGCCCCCGTCACCTACTTCGGCGTGGGGGAGAAGACCGACGAAAACGGCCAGCCCTACGAGCGCTACGTGGCGGCGCTGAACCTGCGCACCACCGATGCCGGTTGCCCCGAGTTCACGCTGCGCCTGCCTGACGGTAGCGAGTACGAGATTTCCTCCCGCCTGATCGGTGAGCATCACGTGCACAACCTGCTGGCCGCTGCGGCTGTCGCCTACAACAGCGGTATCGCGGGCGAGAAGATTGCCCGCGCGCTCAACGGCGCGGCGGCTGCCTCCAAGTGGCGCATGGCCCGCACCGACCGTGCCGACGGCGTGACCGTCATTAACGATGCCTACAACGCCAACCCCGAGTCCATGGCGGCGGCGCTGCGCACCCTCGCACAGTTGGGCCGCACCGTGGCCCCGGCGACCGGTCAGCCGCACCGCACCTGGGCCGTGCTGGGCGCCATGCTGGAGCTGGGCGATGTGTCCGTTCAGGAACACGATCACCTCGGCCGCCTCGTGGTGCGCATGAACATTTCGAAGCTCATCGCGGTCGGTGACATCGCTAAGCCCGTCTATAACGCCGCGCACCTGGAAGGCTCCTGGGGCAATGAGGCGACCTGGGTTCAGACCCCGCAGGAGGCCGCCCAGATTCTGCGCGCCGAGCTGCGTCCCGGCGATATCGTGCTCTTCAAGTCCTCGAACGGCGCGAAGCTGGGCCTGCTGGGCGACGAATTCGCCTTCGCCGAGGAGAGCTTCGGCTCCGCCGAGGACGAGGCTCCGACCTGGCTTTCCGCCGGCGACTTTGTTGAGGCTACCGACCTGAGCGAGCACCTGGCCGCCCACCTGGACGGTACCGAGTCCAGCACCCCCGCACAGACCACCAACGAAGGGTAACGCTTCATGATTACCGTGTTGATTGCAGGAATCCTCGGGTTCCTTATCTCCCTGACCGCGCTTCCGGTGTTCATCAAGAAGATGAAGTCCCTCAAGCTCGGTCAGCTGATTCGCGATGAGGGCCCCGCCGCCCACCAGTACAAGGCGGGCACCCCCACCATGGCAGGCCTGATTTTCATCCCGGCGGCGATTCTTGCGTACCTGCTGACCATGGGCATTAGCGCCGTTTTCTTCGGTACCTCGCCGCTGCCGAGCGCCACCGCGTGGCTGACCATCGCCTTTACCCTGGGCATGCTCGGCGTGGGTGCTGCGGATGACATCATGAAGTTCCGCCACAAGGGCAACGAGGGCCTGACCGAGCGTCAGAAGACCATCGGCCTGCTCGCGGTGACCGTTCCCTTCGCCTTCCTGGCTTTCCAGTTCCCCAACGAGTCTGGCGCGCGCCCCGCATCCACCGCGATTTCCTTCGTGCGCGACCTGCCGATTGACCTCTTTGCCGCCGGTGCGGTGTTTGGGTCCATCCTGGTGGCCGTGTGGATTACCCTCATCTCCCTGTCGGGCACGAACGCCGTGAACTTCACCGACGGCCTGGACGGTCTGGCCGGTGGCGTGATGATGACGATCTTCTCGGGCTACCTGACCATCAGCATCTGGCAGTACGTGCACGCCTGCACCGCGGGCGCCGGCACCGCCTGCTACGACGTGCGCGACCCGGGTTCACTGGCGCTGATTGCCGCTTCCTTGATTGGTTCCCTGGCCGGCTTCCTCTGGTGGAACGTCTCGAAGGCGCAGATCTTCATGGGCGACTCCGGCTCCCTGGCCCTGGGCGGTGCGATGGTTGCCTTCGCCCTGTTCACCCGCACCGAGCTCCTGCTGCTGGTCATGGCACTGATTCCGGTGCTGGAGGTCTTCTCCGTAATCGTTCAGAAGTTTGTCTTCAAGGTCAGCCGCAAGCGCTCGGTTGCGGCGGGGGAGAAGCCCCTGCACGCGCACCGTTACTTCCGTATGACCCCCTTCCACCACCACATGGAGAAGACCGGTCTGAACGGCAAGTACTCAATCGATAAGAAGGGCCTGGAGCCCGGCACCGTCAGCAGCGGCGAGGTGAACTCCGTGTTCCGCCTCTGGGTTGTCAACGCCCTGTGCGTGCTGGTGGCCCTGGCTCTCTTCTTCGGCGACTGGTTCTCTCAGACTTCTGGAGTGATTCACTAATGTCAACTATGGAACAGGACGCACTGCGCGCCCGCCGCGAGGCAAACGCCCAGGCGATTGCCGTCAACCCGGTGTACGAGAACGAGCGCCTCGCGCAGCTGACCAGCTGGGACGCCCCCTGGGCCGGTCTGCGCGTCGTGGTCGTGGGGATGGGCACCAGCGGTGACGCCGCCGCGGATGTGCTCGCGCAGCTGGGTGCGCGCATCACGGTTATCGACGGGGCAGACACCCCCGAGAAGCGTGAGCGCATCGAGGTTTACCGTAACGCGTACGGACCGGTGAGCGGCCTGTTCGGCCCCGAGCACATGCTCGCCCTGCCGCAGGTTGAAGGGGAGGACCCCGAGCTGGTCGTGACCTCTCCGGGTATTCGCCCCGACCACCCCGTGATGCTGGATGCCTACGAGCGCGGTATCCAGGTGTGGGGTGACGTGGAGCTGGCTTGGCGCCTCAACGACCGCGCCGGCCGCCCCAGCCCCAAGTGGCTGTGCCTGACCGGCACGAACGGCAAGACCACGACCGTGGGCATGACGGATTCGATTCTGAAGGCCGCGGGCAAGAAGTCCATTCAGGTGGGCAACGTGGGCATGCCGATTGTGTACGCGATTGCCGACGACGAGCCCTACGAGTTTTTCGCGGTGGAGCTGTCGAGCTTCCAGCTGCACTGGACCTTTTCCCTGTCGCCCTACGCCTCGGTCGTGCTGAACATTGCCGAGGATCACGTGGATTGGCACGGTTCTTTCGAGCGTTACAAGGCCGATAAGGCCCGCGTGTACGAGAACACCCAGGTGGCCTGCATCTTCAACACCGACCACGCCGACACCCTGCGCATGGTGGAGGATGCCGACGTGGTGGAGGGCGCCCGCGCGATTGGCTTCAGCGCCACCCAGATGCCGGCCGTGTCGATGCTCGGCCTGGCCGAGAATATCATCGTGGACCGGGCCTTCCTGAAGAACCGCTACAACGAGGCGCTCGAGCTGGGCGTCGTGCAGGATTTGGCCCCCGCGCCGGGCAAGATGCCGGCCCAGTACACGGTCGAGAACGCCCTGGCCGCGGCTGCCCTGTGCCGTGCCGCCGACGTCGATCCGAAGGCCGTGGGTGCGGGTCTGCGTTCCTTCAAGACCGGTGCGCACCGCAACCAGCTGGTGGGGTACGCTGATGACATCATGTGGGTGAACGACTCGAAGGCCACGAACCCGCACGCGGCCAACGCCTCGATGAGCGGTTACCCCTCGCTGGTGTGGATTGCCGGCGGCCTGTCGAAGGGCGTGGAGTACGACGAGCTGATTACCGATCACGCCAAGCGCCTGAAAGCCGTGCTCATCATCGGCACGGATACCGCAGGCCTCAAGGCTGCCCTGGCCAACCACGCCCCGCAGGTTCCGACCTATAACCTGACCGCCTCGGTGGCCGACCCCTCGGACGGCATCGCCGTCATGAACGCCGCGGTGGCGAAGGCCGCCGAGATCGCTCAGCCGGGTGATACGGTGCTGATGGCACCGGCCGCGGCATCGATGGACCAGTTCAAGAACTACGCGGTGCGCGGCGAGGCGTTTGCGAACGCCGTGGCCGATCAGCTGGCCCAGTCGTAGCCTATTCGGCCCCGGCCGGTACCCTAGCGCGTAGCGGCGTTCGCGGCCCGTGCCGCCTAAGCCGCGCTCTCGGGGGTGGGACGTTTTGGGTTCCACCCCCGCCTCTTTTCTCAATTGTTATCGCCGCCGCGATTCATCGCTGTGGGTTGTGGCGTTCCAAGCCTTAGGAGGGCATGTGAGTACCAGCGCATCCTCGAAGCGTTCTGCGTCTTCGCGGGCTGGCCGTTCCGAACAGACCGGGCACGCCTCGTCCCCGTGGACTGCCCTGAAGGAGATGACGGCACCGGCCCGTTCGTTTGGCAAGCGCCTGTACCGTCGCGGTCTGAAGGCTGACCTGTGGGATGTGCCGGTCATGCTACTGGTGACGACCCTGGGTTTGGCGATTTTCGGCTGCATCATGGTGCTCTCGGCTTCGAGCGTCACCATGATTTCGCAGGGCCAGTCGCCGTTCTCTCAGGTGTCCTCGCAGATTCTCTTCCTGGTGCTCGGTGTGGTGGCGATGGCCGTCATTACGAATATTCCGGTGGGGTGGTATCACAAGCAGGTCGTGGTGAACGCGATGCTTGCGGTGGCCCTGGTGCTACAGTTGGCGGTGGTAGTTATCGGCGTCGAGGTGAACGGTAACCGTAACTGGATTAAGCTGGGCCCCGTGCAGATGCAGCCTTCGGAGTTCTCGAAGCTTGCAATCGTGATGTGGCTGGCGTGGGTGTATAACCGCCAGGGCGATATTTCGCGGAGCCTCTGGCGTACCCTGTTCCCCTCCATCTACGGTGTGGGCGCCCTGATTCTGCTGATTATGGTCGGCGGCGATATGGGTACGGCCCTGGTGTACGGCTTCATTTTCCTGGGCATGATGTGGATGGCCGGTGCCTCACGTCGGTCAATGCTGCAGATTGGCGGCGCGGTTGCCGCGCTGGCCCTGTTGGGCGTTTTGAGTAGCCCGAACCGAGTGGCCCGTATCTTCGGCATCTGGGGTTCGTGCACGAACGCTAACTGTGATCAGGCGAACTCGGGTGAGGTGGCGTTGGCGACCGGCGGCTTCCTGGGCGTTGGCCTGGGCCAGTCGCGCCAGAAGTACAACTACCTGGCAGAGGCCCACAACGACTACATTTTCGCGATTATTGGCGAGGAACTGGGCCTTCTGGGCACGATGGCGGTTCTACTGCTGTACGTGGGTCTGGTGTACTGTGCGGTGCGTATCATGCTGCGCACCGCCGATCCGCTGGTGCGCCTGGCGACGGGCGGCATTATGGTGTGGCTGACCTCTCAGGCCATCATCAATATGGGCATGGTGTCCCGTATTCTGCCGGTGATTGGCGTGCCGCTGCCCTTTGTCTCCTACGGTGGTTCCTCGTTGCTGTCTTCGCTGTGCGCGGCGGGCCTACTATTGGCCTTTGCCCGGCAGACGCCCCTGCGAGGCGCGACGGCCCCGTCGAGCGTTGAGAACCAGAGCGCTCGCGAGATTCGCCGCGCAAACGCCGATTGGAAGCGCCGCCTGCCCCTGCAGGCTGTGGTGGAGCAGGAGGCCGCGGAGCGTGCCGAGGCCGGTGGCCACCTGATGCAGGAGCAGCATCCGCTGTCGAAGCTGGGCAGCCTGAGCGGTTTTGTCCGGCGCTGGTTGGGCTTTGATCCGGAGCAGCGTCGCGAGTTGAAGCGCATCGAACAGCAGCGTGAGGCAGAGCGCGCCCGCGAAGAGGCCCGCGCGGCTCGTGAGGAGGCCCGTGCGGCTCGTGAGGAAGCGGCCCGTGAGAAGGCTGAGCGGCAGAAGCTGGCTCGCCGTGCCCGTGAGGAAGCGGCCCGCGAGAAGGCTGAGCGGCAGAAGGCCCTGGAGGAGGCCGAGCGGCAGAAGACGGACCGCGAGAAGGCGGCCCGCACGAGGGAAACCCGAGAGCAGAAGGCCCGAGAGCGCCGAGCCCCCGGCAAGGCTGCACCCGGCAAGACCGAGCAGCCCCGACCCGCCCGCCCGGTTCAGCGTCCGGCCGAGCAGGGCTCGAAGGAACAGCAGACCCGAGGCCGGCGTCCCGGGCAGGGGGAGCGTCGTCGTCCGCAGAATCAGCGCGGTGGTCTGCCCGCCGGCCTGCAGCCTCTGCATCCCGAGGACCGCGCCCGCCGAGCTCAGCGTCAGCAGCGTCAGCACGGTCAGTCGCCGCGCCGTCAGCCCGGTGGGGGAGAGCGGTAGAGAGATTTTCCGAGGTGGACAGCGGTCGAGAACGGCCTTACCTCTCGGCCCCGCGTTCCTTCAAAGCGCCCCCGACCTGAGCTAGAGCTCGCGGTCGGGGGCGTTCCGCCGCGCTCTGCGGTGCGGGGCGATAGCGTAAAATGATGCTGTACCGATGTATTGGGAGAGAGACCTATGACGAAGAAGGCACCCTCTATAGTCTTCGCCGGTGGTGGCACCGCCGGTCACATTAATCCGATGCTTGCGATTGCCCGCGCCGTTCGCGACCTTGAACCGAACGCCAAGATTCTGATGCTGGGCACCGCCGACAAGATGGAAGCCGATCTGGTTCCGGCGGCCGGCTTCGATATCGAGTTCATTCCCCGCGCGGCCTTCCCCCGCAGCATTAATCGCGCGGCGCTTGCCTTCCCCGCGAAGTTCCTGGGTGGCCTGTCGAAGACCCGCCGCATCCTCAAGGATGTAGATGCAGACGTGGTTGTTGGCGTGGGCGGTTACGTGTGCCCACCGGCGTACCTGTCTGCCTTCTTCTCGAAGATTCCCGTGGTCATTCACGAAGCGAACGCGAAGCCCGGCCTGGCTAACCGTCTGGGCGGCCGCTTCGCGAAGTTTACGGGTGTGGCCTTCCCCAATACACCCTTCCCGCACGCGACCCTGGTGGGCATGCCCATGAAGGATGAGATTGCCTACCTGAACCGCGACGCGCACCGTTCAAAAGCCCGCCGCAACCTGGGCCTGGACCCGAAGAAGCCCACCGTTATCGTGACCGGTGGTTCGCTGGGCGCGCTGAGCCTGAACAACGCCGTGTCGGCCTGCCGTGATCGCTTCGCAGAGTGGGACTTCCAGATTCTGCACATCACCGGTAAGGGCAAGACCGTTCTGGACGAGAACGGCGAACCCCTGAGCACCCCGAACTACCGTCAGATTGAGTTCAGCAACGGCATGCAGGACGTGTACGCCGCCGCCGATTTGCTGCTGGTGCGCGCCGGCGCGGCCACGGTGAGTGAGGTTGCCGCGGTGGGTGTGCCCGCTATTTTTGTGCCGCTCCCCATTGGTAATGGTGAGCAGGCCCTGAATGCTCGTTCCCTGGTGGAGGCCTCAGCGGCCTTGCTGGTGAAGGACGCAGAAGTCACCGGTGAGTGGTTTGCCCGTGAGATTCCGGAGCTGATGGCAAACCCCGAAGAACTGGAGCGCATGGGCGCTGCAGCCTATAAACTTGGTATCCGTGACGCGGCTCGCGTTATGGCCGAAGCAGTATTGAAGGCAGCTGAGAACTAATGACTGAACTGATGAATCTTGAGATGGTGCTGCCGGCACCCCTGAACCCGCCGTTCCCCGAGCGCCACGCGATGGACGCGCTGGGTCGCGTGCACTTCATCGGCATCGGCGGCGCGGGTATGAGCGCTATCGCCGCGCTGATGCTGCAGGCCGGCGTGACCGTGAGCGGTTCGGACCGCGCGGAATCTTCGGCCGTTGAATCGCTGCGTGCCGCCGGCGCCCACGTGAGCGTGCCCCAGTCTGCTGAAAACATCGTTGACGTCGATACCGTGGTGATTTCCACCGCGATTCGCGAGGATAACCCCGAGCTGGCCGCTGCCCGCGCGCAGGGCCTTCCGGTTCTGCACCGCTCCGAGGCGCTGGCCGCCGTGATGGGGCTTTCGCAGGTGGTGGCGGTGGCCGGTACCCACGGCAAGAGCACGACCAGCTCCATGATTTCCGTGATGTTCGATCAGCTGGGCCGCAACCCCTCCTTCGCCGTGGGCACCGTGATCGCCGGTCGCGGCACGAACGCGCACCTGGGCGCGCAGGGCCCCGACTCGATTTTTGTGGCCGAGGCCGACGAATCGGACGGCTCCTTTGTGCGTTACCGCCCGGCGATTGCCGTGGTGACGAACGTTGAGCCCGACCACCTGGACTTCTACGAGACCGACGAGCGCGTCTTTGAGGCGTTCAACCGCTTCGTGGGTTCGCTGGCCCCCGGCGGCGTGCTGGTAACCTGCGCCGATGACGCCGGTGCCGCCTCCCTGGCCGCCCGTTCCCGCGCGGCCGGCGTGCCGGTCGTGACCTACGGCGAGTCCGAGGATGCCGACCTGCGCATCCGTGAGATTACGAGCGCGGGTTCCTCCTCCTCGTCGACGGTGGAGTGGTCCTTCGAATGTCGCGGTGAGCGCTTCGAGGGCAAGCAGGAGCTGGCGCTGAAGGTTCCCGGCATCCACAATCAGCTGAACGCCGCGGCCGCCTTCATCACCGCCCTGCTGACCGGTGCTCAGGGCCCCGAAATCGCCGCCGCCCTGGGTGAGTTTGTGGGTGCTGACCGTCGCTTTACGCTGCGAGGCGAGGTCGCGGGCGTGAAGGTCTTCGACGACTACGCACACCACCCGACCGAGGTGTTCCGTGCCCTGCAGACCGGCCGCACCGTGGCCGACGGCCACAACCTGTACGTGATTTTCCAGCCGCACCTGTTCTCGCGCACCCGCGAGTTCGCGAAGGAGTTCGCGGAGTCTCTGTCGATGGCCGATCGCGCCTACGTGCTGGATATCTACCCGGCTCGCGAGCAGCCCATTGAGGGCGTGACCAGCGAGCTGATTACGGGTGCCGGCTTCTCCGAGGTGCGTTACGCGACCGCGGAGAGTGCTATCGAGGACATCGCCTCGTACGCTCAGAGTGGTGACATTGTGATGACCGTTGGCGCCGGCGATGTGACGGCTCTGGGCCCGCGCCTGCTGGAGGCCCTGCAGATTCGTCACGACGGCGACCTGACCAAGAAGTCGGAGGCTTAGGCTGTGCCGATGAGTCCCATGCCCCCGTCGGAGGGGCATTCGCGCGCGCCGAAGGCCCCGCGCTCGCGTGCTCGTCGGCGCGCCCGGGAGCTTGCGCAGGAACAGCCTGTGGCTCAGCACACGGCGGAGGCGCAGCCCACCGCTGACGCGCAGACCCCCGCGGCCGGTGTCCCCGCGGCCGGTGTCCCCGAGCAGAAGAAATCTCACGGGTCTGAGTCTCAGACCTCTTCTGGTTCTCACTCGGGCACTGCCTCCACCGTGGGTCGTCGCCCCTCGGGGGCTACGATTCGCCCCACCAGCCCGGCTCGTGCCGAGAGCGTGGCCCTTGTGGACGGCGCGATTCGTCGCGTGCCCGCGGCTACCTCCGGTTCGCAGGAGCTCTTCGACGTGGAGGCCTTCGAAGATTCTCCCAAGGAGACCGAGAAGGCATCCGGTCGGTCGGCGCAGGCTGAAAGCGCGCGGACTGAAAATGCGAAGGACGCGGCGGGGGAGAAGCCCCGCGATAAGCACGGCGAGAAGACCGAAAAGGGCGCCGACCGGGCCGAAAAGACCGGCGACGGTGATGCTTCTTCCGAGCGGAAGACTTCCGCCGACTCCCCGTCGGCGGGGGACGATTCCGCTGAGACCGAGCCCGCAGAGCCCGCCGAGCAGGCCCGCCCCGCAAGCCGCTTCGGCCGCTGGCGCGTGGAGCGAGAACGACAGCGCGCCGCCGAGATCGAGAAGGAACGCGAGCGCGAGCGCCGGGAGGCGCAGCACGAGCGCATCCTGAAGGATCCCGGCTTGGACGGCCTGCGTGCCGAGGAGCGTCCGCGCAAGGAGCGCACCCCGCTCACCCGGGCCCGCAAGCTGCTGTACACGGCGATTGCGCTGGCCCTCGTGGCGGTGCTGTACGTGGTGCTGGTCTTCTTCTCGCCCCTGCTGGCCACTCAGACCATCACGGTACGCGGTGCCTCCCTGCTGGAAACCACCCAGGTGGAGCAGAAGCTGGAGCCCCTGCGCGGGGTTCCGCTGACACGCATCGACGAGAAGCGCGTGCGCGAGCTGATTGGTCAGGACAATGTGCTTCGCAGCGTTCAGGTGGAGAGCCGCCCGCCGCACGAGCTGGTGGTGACCCTGAAGGAACGCGCCGCCATTGCAATCGTCAAGGTGGGGGAGACCTACCATACAGTGGACACCGACGGGGTGAGCCTGATGGAGTCTTCCTCCGAGCCGAGCACCTCGGTTCCCCTGGTACGATTGAATGGTGATGACCCGCAGCATTCGGATGAGTTCCGCACGATTTCGACGGCCTTGTCAGCGATGCCGGCTGAGCTTCTGGCTCAGGTAAAGGAAGCGAGCGCGACCTCAACCTCGAGTATTACCCTCACGCTGCGGGATAATACGACGGTGCAGTGGGGTACCGCCCAGGAGAGCGAGCTGAAGGCTAAGGTGCTTCTGTCGCTCCGCCAGGCGGTAGCTCAACGGGCTCAGGAAGAAGCCTCTTCAGGTGCCCAGGCGCAGAAGGTGACCGTCTATGACGTGTCGGCCCCGCGCGTACCGGTGACCCGTTAGGGGAACTACCAATGGGCGCTTTCCCTCCCCTTTTTGTGTGAATTCCGCAAAAAGAGGGGGTAATTGCGCTGTGTAGCTAGGAACCACCAAAAACAGTTTGGTATCCTAACAGATAAAGTCATTCTTTAGAGGAAACCTTTAGGCTTAGATTGAGCTGGGGGTCTTCCGAAGCTGGAACACGGAACAATCGAGGATTACATGGACGCTGGAACTCCCCAGAACTACTTGGCAGTCATCAAGGTCGTTGGTATCGGCGGCGGTGGCGTCAACGCAGTCAACCGAATGATTGAGGTTGGCCTGCGCGGCGTTGAGTTCATTGCTATTAACACTGACGCCCAGGCTCTGCTCATGTCCGATGCAGACGTCAAGCTGGACGTCGGTCGTGAGCTGACCCGCGGTCTTGGCGCGGGCGCAAACCCCGAGGTTGGCCGTCAGGCAGCCGAGGATCACTCGCAGGAAATTGAGGAAGTCCTCAAGGGCGCAGATATGGTCTTCGTGACCGCTGGTGAGGGTGGTGGCACCGGTACCGGTGGCGCACCCGTCGTGGCACGCATCGCCCGCTCCCTGGGCGCTCTGACCATCGGTGTCGTGACCCGCCCCTTCACCTTCGAGGGTCGTCGTCGCTCCAACCAGGCTGAGACCGGTATTGCCGCTCTGCGCGACGAGGTCGACACCCTGATTGTGATCCCGAACGACCGACTGCTGTCGATTTCGGACCGCAACGTGTCGATGCTGGACGCCTTCAAGTCCGCCGACCAGGTGCTGCTCTCCGGTGTTCAGGGCATTACCGACCTGATTACCACCCCGGGCCTGATTAACCTTGACTTCGCAGACG
The DNA here is from genome assembly GCF_001836905.1 of Rothia sp. HMSC062F03. Classification (NCBI taxonomy): domain Bacteria; kingdom Bacillati; phylum Actinomycetota; class Actinomycetes; order Micrococcales; family Micrococcaceae; genus Rothia; species Rothia sp. HMSC062F03. The sequence continues at coordinate 79,824 of NZ_KV830893.1, forward strand.
TTAAGTCCGTGATGCAGGGTGCCGGTTCGGCTCTGATGGGTATCGGCTCGGCCTCGGGTGAGGACCGCGCCGTGAAGGCAGCCGAGCTGGCTATCGCCTCCCCGCTGCTGGAAGCATCCATCGACGGTGCGCACGGCGTGCTGCTGTCGATTCAGGGTGGTTCCGACCTGGGTCTGTTCGAGATCAACGAGGCTGCACGCCTGGTTCAGGAAGTGGCTCACCCCGACGCCAACATCATCTTCGGTGCCGTCATTGATGATGCCCTGGGTGACGAGGCTCGCGTGACCGTGATTGCCGCTGGCTTTGACGCCGTGAACCCCGAGACCAACTCGAACGCTTCGGCTTCCGCTCAGCCCCAGCGTGCACAGGGCTCCTTCGGCGGCTCGAACGCTGCCGCTCCGGCTTCTAACGGCTACGGCTTCAACGCTCCCGCCGCCGCTCCGGCTTCCACCGGCGCCGCTGGCTTCGACGTTGATCTGCCCCCGGTCGTTGAGGAAGCACCGGCTCGCCGCGACACCCTGGACGTCCCCGACTTCCTGAAGTAGTCGCGCCGCGTGCGTCAGCACGCCGCCCCGTAGGGTTTTGATGGAGGGGAGCTGAGAATAGTCCAACTGTTCTCAGCTCCCCTTCGCTCTACCCGCTTTCGCTCCGAGCACCCCGTACAGCCCCGAGAAAGACATAATGATGAGCAACGCCCCTAAAACTCCGCTGCTGGCCACCGCCGACACCCGCATCCTGGGTCCCTGGCGCGTGCGGGTGGGGTTTACCTCCCGCGAGGCGGGGAACCTGGGCCTGCACGTGGACGACGAGCTGGGTGGTGGCGTGGATGCCTCCATGGTGCGCACCCTCAACCACCGTGCGGCGCTCGAGGAGGCGCTGGGTGCGGGGCCGTTCTTCTACCTGAACCAGGTGCACGGCGTTGAGGTGGCCCGCCCCGAGGACTACGCCCCGGCCTCCTACGCGCCGGGCACCCCCGCAGAACGCACCGTCGAGCGCGCCCGCGCCATCGCGAAGCTGGCCCCCGTGGCCGATGCCGCGGTGAGCGTCGAGGGTCGCCCGCTGGCGATTATGGTGGCCGATTGCATCCCCGTGGTGCTGGTCGGTTCCGTCGAGGGTGAGAAGACCGTGCCCGTTTTGGCGGTGGCTCACGCGGGCCGCCGCGGCCTGCTGGACGGGGTACTGCAGACCACCGTGGCGCGCATGCGGGAGCTGGGCGCTGCGCACATCACCGCGTGGCTGGGTCCGAGCATCTGCGGTGCCTGCTACGAGGTGCCCGAGGCGATGCGAGCCGAATCGACCGAGCTGATCCCGCAGGTTCACTCGGTGACGGGCGCGAACACCCCGGGTCTGGACCTGCCGGCCGGCGCTCGCGCGGTGCTGGAGGCCGCCGGAGTGGAGGTATCCACGGAGTGCGCCCGCTGCACGTACGAGGAACCGAGCGTGTACTCGCACCGCGGGTTTACGAATCGCGGCGAGAAGCCCGGGCGCATCGCGGGCCTGGTGTGGGTTGAGAAGCTGGCGGAACCCGCCGAATAGAGTCGCTGAAGGAGAACAAAATGTCTGAACTGAAGGGACCTGACGTGAACGTCGAAGCGCAGGATTTGAAGTACACTCCCGAGCGCGCCGAGCAGCTGCTGCAGAACTACCGCCGGGTACTCGAGCGAATTCGAGCGGCGGAGCAGGACCGCAGCGGGGTGCGCACCGAGCAGAGCGCGCCCGTGCACCTGGTGACGGTGACCAAGTTCTTCCCTGCCTCCGACGCGGCGGCCCTGCTGGACGGCGGCGTGACCCTCTTCGGCGAGAACCGCGACCAGGAGGCCAGCGCGAAGGCCCGCGAGCTGGTCGCCTACTGCGAGCAGCGTGCGGTACAACCCCCGCACTGGGCGTTTATCGGCCAGCTGCAGACCAACAAGGCGAAGTCCGTGGTGAAGTACGCCTCCAGCGTTCACTCGGTGGACCGCCCCTCCCTGGCCGATGCGCTGGCGAAGGCCTACGCGAACCAGCTGACCCGCTACGAGGCGGGGGAGGCGCCGGCCCCCGCGGCCCTGGAAAACGGCGGTCTGGACTGCCTGGTGCAGGTCTCCCTGGCCGAGGAGGCGACGGCCGGCCACGCCGCCGAGGGAGCGCGAGGCGGTACGAGCGCCTCGGAGCTTCTGGAGCTGGCCGAACGCATCGAGAACCACGCGAACCTGCGGTGCGCCGGCGTAATGGCGGTGGCACCCCTGGACGCGGACCCGGACGCCGCTTTCGAGAAGCTTTACGGACTGGCGGCCCGACTGCGCGAGCACCTGCCGCACGCGACCGAAATCTCGGCGGGCATGAGCGGCGACCTGGAGGCGGCTGTTCGCTGGGGCTCCACCTGCGTGCGCGTGGGCAGCGACATCATGGGCCGACGCCCCGCACGCTAAAGCGGCGGGCGGATATGCCGCGCTGTGAGAAGCCGGACGCTGTTCTACCGGCTGGAAGAGCCCGTACGCTGGTAATATATACATGCCGGTGCACGACGTTTTGACGTGCGACCGAACCTTCTGAACGAGGGGCCCGCCCGCGGTGCTCCTCGAGAGGCACCGCCGCAACAGGCGGCCGCCCGCGTTCAGTAGCCTGTCCCTGTACCCTAGCGAAGCGAGAGAAACATGCCGAAGCAAAGCCGCCTGGCGGGTTTCCTCGGCCTGGAGCCCTACAACGCCAAGGACTCTGACGCCCAGGACTCCAACACCGCGGATACCGCGCCCGAGGAGCCCCGCTCCCACGAGCAGTCGGGTCGCGGCGGGGAGCACCACCGCGCGGAGGCCCACCGTGTAGAGGCCCGCGCCGAAGAGCCTCGAGCCGACGACCGCGCCGCGCGAGACCGCTCGCTGGGGGAGCACACCGCATCCAAGCACGGTGCGCCCGCAGTCGCACACCCGTACACACCCGAAACCACAGACGAGGCGGAGGAACCCCGCGAGGATCGCCGAGGCGATGAGCCCCGGCACGAGCCCGCGAGCGAACCCGCAGACCATTGGGAGGACGCCCCGGTGCCGAACACCGAATACACCGAGCAGTACGCCGACACCTACTCGAACGACGGCTACTACGACCAGGGCTACGAGCCCGAAGAGACCAACGGATACACCTACGGTTACGAGGAAGAAGAGGACGAATTGCGTCGTATCACCACTATCCACCCCCGCTCCTACAATGACGCAAAGATTATCGGTGAGGCGTTCCGCGAGAACATCCCCGTGATTATGAACGTCGAGGAAATGCCGGACGCCGACGCCAAGCGCCTGGTGGACTTCGCCTCCGGTCTGGCCTTCGCGCTGGAGGGTCGCATCGAGCGCGTGACCTCGAAGGTCTTCCTGCTGACCCCCTCCAACCTCGAGGTGCTGGGCGTCGCCAACTCCGAGAACACCGCAGACTTCAACTCCGAGGGTGAATTCCCCTTCGACCAGGGCTAAGGACTGATTAATGGGTTATCTTTTCGCTCTCGTGACGATTGCGCTGTACCTGTTCTACGTCTTCATGCTGCTGCGCATGCTCTTCGACTGGGTACGCATGTTCGCACCCGGCTGGCGTCCCAAGGGGATTGCCCTGCTGTGCGCAAGCGCCGTTTACGCTGTGACGGACTGGCCCATGGAGAAGCTGCGCCGAGTGATTCCCCCGGTGCGCGTGGGCAACGTCGCGCTGGATACCGGTTTTCTGATCCTGATTGTGGTCGTCTCGATGCTGTTGGGCCCCATGATGAGCCTGACCGCCCGATTCTCCTAACGACCGGAGCCTGGATGCGCCCCGCGGAATGTTACTCAACATTCCGCGGGGCGCACACGTTTAACGGGATACACGCGCTTAACGGGCCACGGACGTGCGCAAACGCTCCGGGGGAGCGGGGGCCGGGGCCGTTGCGCCATGCGCATATTTTGTTGTCTGTACGACAGAAACCCCGGAGCCGAGGTCCAATGATAGTAAAATGGATGCCAACGACTGTCTGCGCGATGCGGCACACCGCGCCCGATGCGGGGGCCGAACGCTCCCGCCGGGTTGCCCCATCGGCGCACTCAACTTCGAACCCAACCCGTACTAGAGGAGAAGCCACATGGCCATCACCCCCGAAGACCTGATTACGAAGAGCTTTAAGATCGTGACCGAGGAGTCCGGTTACGACCGCAACGAGGTCGACGACTTCCTGGACGAGCTCGTCGTTGAGCTGCGTGCCCTGTACTCCGAGCGCGACGCCCTGGAGCGCCAGGTGGAGCAGCTCTCCGCCTCGGCTCCCGCATCCCCGGCCGCCGCCGTCTCCCAGGAGGCTCCCTCCGCCGCCGGCGCCCAGGACGCCGCAGCCCTGCTGGCCATGGCCCAGAAGGTGCACGACGACTACGTGGCCCAGGGCGAAAAGGCCAAGGCCGAGCTGTTGGACGAGGCAGAGAAGAAGGCCGACGCCCTCGTGAGCGAGGCTCGCCAGCAGCGCGAAGAGGTCCTGGCCCGCCTGACCGACGAGAAGGAAGAGCTGGAGATTGCCGTGGAGGCACTGCGCGGCTTCGAGAGCCGTTACCGCACCAAGCTGCTGGACCACCTGAACAACCAGGTGGAGGAGCTGAAGAACCTTAAGTCCATCGAGGCTTCCGCCTAAAGCACCGCGCGACCCCGCCGAGGGGCGCTACCGTCCGGATTCTTATCGGCCCGTTCTGACGGGTTCAGCCTAAGCCGCGGATAAGGAACCGGGCGGTATTTTGCGCTCTCGGGAGGGCTCGGAAACCCCGTGGACCCCGTTCGCGAGGCGACGAGCGGGGCACGAGAATTTCCCCTCATTTGCTAAGCTAGAGGGGCACCGTAGCACGTCGTCGCGGGACCGCCCCGCTACCGTCGCCACTATTCACACGACCCGAGGAGAGCCTTGCCCACCACCCCGAATCACGCTGAATCCTCGGCCCCCGTACGCACCGCGGAAACCGCTACCGAGAGCACCGGCCGCGCATCGCGCATCCTGAGCGGACGCACCGCCTGGTTGAGCGCCCTGGTGCTCGCCGCCGTCGTGTTCGCCATCGACCAGGGCACCAAGTACCTGGTCGTTACCCAGATGCAGCTGGGGGAGCGCATCACCGTGATCGACGGGCTGCTGTGGTGGTACTCGATTCGCAACTCGGGGGCCGCGTTCAGCATGGGCGAGAACGTGACCTGGATTTTTACCCTCGTCATGGTGGCCGCCGCGATTGTGGTGCTCTACCTGTTGCGGCGCACGCGCTCACTGTCCTGGACCCTCGCGTTGGGCGGGCTGCTCGGCGGCATCTGCGGCAACCTCTTTGACCGCCTCTTCCGCGAGCCCGGCTTCGGTTCCGGGCACGTGGTTGACTTCATCTCGGTACCGAACTTCGCCATCTTCAACGTTGCGGACTCGGCGATTTGCGTGTGCATGGCGCTCGTCGTGCTCCTAAACTTCATGGGCCTGAACCTCAACGGCACGAAGGCTCCGCAGGAGAGCGCCTCGAAGAAGGCTAAGACCCTAAAGAGCGCGGAAGCCGACGGCGAGAACACCGACGCCTAACGGTACGTCACGACGTACAGCACAGACCGCCAACCCACAGCATAAACCACAGCACAGACCGCAGCGCGAGGAGAGAATCATGAGCGAGGAAACCACCGCGGAGCGCATCAGCGCCGAATTCACCGTTGAGGACGCCCTGGCCGGCATGCGCCTGGACGCTGCCCTCGCCGGAGCCCTCGATGCGCCCCGCACCCGCACCTCCGGGTGGATTCGCGACGGGCACGTGAGCATCACCAACGGTGGGCGTGCCGTGAAGGTCGGCAAATCCTACAAGCTCTCCGCCGGAGATTTGGTCGTCGTGGACGCCCCCGCGCCGCGCGATCTGGCGGACATCCGCCCCGAGAAGGTGGACGGCTTCGGCATCGTGTACCTGGACGACGATATCGTCGTGGTGGATAAGCCCGCCGGCGTGGCGGCGCACCCCTCACCCGGCTGGCACGGCCCCACCGTGATTTCCGCGCTGATGGGGGAGGGCGTCTCCGTGGCTACCTCTGGCGCGGCCGAACGCCAGGGCATCGTGCACCGCCTGGACGTGGGCACGAGCGGCCTGATGGTCGTGGCCCGCAGCGAGCGCGCCTACACTGAGCTCAAGCGCGCCTTCAAGGAACGCACGGTCGACAAGATTTACCACACGCTGGTGCAGGGCCTGCCCGATCCGCTGCGCGGCACGATTGACGCGCCGATTGGCCGTCACCCCGGCAACGAATGGAAGTTCGCGGTGGTTGAGGGCGGCCGTAACTCCATCACCCACTACGACGTCATCGAGGCCTTCGGCCCGGCCTCCCTCGTGGAGGTGCACCTGGAGACCGGACGAACCCACCAGATTCGCGTGCACTTCTCGGCGATGCGTCACCCCTGCTGCGGCGACCTGACCTACGGCGCCGACCCGCGCTTCAGCGCCGAGCTGGGCCTGACCCGCCAGTGGTTGCACGCCCACCGCCTCAGCTTCGACCACCCTGCCACCGGTGAGCGCATGAGCTTCACCAGCGAGTACCCGCTGGATTTGGCCTACGCGCTTGACGCCCTGCGCGAGGGCCGCGTGCAGCTCGGGTAGGTACCGCATACCTAGCTCAGTTAAGAGAGCCGTCCGGGCCCCGGTACCGCACGGCTCACCCCGGGGCCGCACGGCTTACCCCGGGGCCGCACGGCTTACCCCGGGACCGCCCCGCCCCGCCGACCGTCAAACGAATCGGTCGGAACACCCCCCACACCTTCAGGAGATATCCGTGGCAACCAAAGACTTTGCGCACCTGCACGTGCACACCGAGTACTCCATGCTGGACGGTGCCGCGCGCCTGGGCGACCTCTTCAGCTACGCCAAGGAGCTGGGCATGAGTTCCATGGCTACCAGCGACCACGGCTTCCTCTTCGGCGCCTTCGACTTCTGGCGCCAGGCCAAGGCCCACGACATTAAGCCCATCATCGGCGTGGAGGCGTACCTGACCCCCGGCACGCACCGCACCGACCGCTCCCGCGTGCGCTGGGGCGATGGCTCGCGCGATGACGTGTCCGGCGGTGGCGCCTACACCCACATGACCATGTGGGCTGAAACCACCGAGGGCATGCACAATCTGTTCCGTGCCTCCTCCCTCGCCTCGCTCGAGGGGCAGCTGTACAAGCCGCGCATGGACCGCGAGGTGCTGCAGACCTACTCGAAGGGACTGATTGCAACCACCGGCTGCCCCTCCGGCGAGATTCAGACCCGCCTGCGCCTGGGCCAGTTCGATGAGGCGCTGCAGGCCGCCAGCGACTTCCGCGATATCTTCGGCAAGGACAACTTCTACTGCGAGGTCATGGACCACGGCCTCGACATTGAACGCAACGTGCAGGAGGATTTGCACCGCCTGGCCAAGCAGCTGAACCTGCCTTACGTGGCCACCAACGACCTGCACTACACCCGGCAGGAAGACCACACCGCCCACGCGGCGCTGCTGTGCGTGCAGTCCGGATCGACCCTGACCGACCCCAAGCGCTTCAAGTTCGACGCGGATAACTTCTACCTGCGCTCGCCCGAGGAAATGTACTCCATTTTTGGTGACATTCCCGGCGCCTGCGAGAACACCCTCGAAATTGCCGAGCGCTGCAACGTGGAGTTCAACACCAAGGCAAACTACATGCCGAACTTCCCCGTGCCCGAGGGCGAGAACGAGGAATCCTGGTTCGTGAAGGAGGTCGAGAAGGGCCTGCACTACCGATTCCCGCAGGGTATTCCCGATAGGGTGCGCAAGCAGGCCGAGTACGAGGTGGGGGTCATTACCTCCATGGGCTTCCCCGGCTACTTCCTGGTCGTGGCGGACTTCATCAACTGGGCCAAGCGCAACGGTATTCGCGTGGGCCCTGGCCGTGGTTCGGGTGCGGGCTCGATGGTGGCGTACGCGATGCGCATCACCGAGCTGAACCCGCTCGACCACGACCTGATTTTCGAGCGATTCCTTAACCCCGACCGCGTCTCCATGCCCGACTTCGATGTGGACTTCGACGATCGTCGCCGCGGCGAGGTCATCGACTACGTGACCGATAAATACGGCGAGGACAAGGTCGCGCAGATCGTCACCTTCGGCACCATTAAGGCGAAGCAGGCGCTCAAGGACGCCTCCCGCGTGATGGACCAGCCGTACTCGGTGGGCGAGCGCCTGACCAAGGCGATGCCGCCGGACGTCATGGGTAAGAACATCGCCCTGGCGAACGTGTACAACGAAGAGGATAAGCGCTACGCCGAGGCCGCCGACCTACGCGCCCTCATCGAGGATCCGGTCGATAAGGTTTACGGCCAGGTGTTCGAAACCGCGAAGGGCTTGGAGGGCCTGAAGCGTCAGTGGGGCGTGCACGCCGCGGGCGTGATTATGTCCAGCAAGAACCTGGTGGACGTGATTCCCGTGATGCGCCGCGAGGCTGACGGCCAGGTCATCACCCAGTTCGATTACCCCACCTGCGAGGGCCTGGGCCTGATCAAGATGGACTTCCTGGGTCTGCGTAACCTGACGATTATTTCCGATGCCATCGAGAACATTAAGAACAACCGAGGCATCGACCTGGAGCTGGAGTCCCTCTCGCTGGACGATCCGGAATCCTACCGTCTGCTGGCCCGAGGCGACACCCTCGGCGTGTTCCAGCTCGACGGCGGCCCCATGCGCGCGCTGCTCAAGCTCATGGAGCCCGAGGAATTCGAGCACATTTCGGCAGTGCTCGCGCTCTACCGACCCGGCCCGATGGGTGCGAACTCGCACACCAACTACGCGCTGCGTAAGAACGGCAAGCAAGAGATCGAGCCGATTCACCCCGAGCTGGCCGAGCCGCTCAAGGACATCCTCGACACCACCTACGGCCTGATCGTGTATCAGGAGCAGGTGATGGCGATTGCCCAGAAGGTCGCGAACTACACGCTCGGTGAGGCAGACCTGCTGCGCCGTGCGATGGGTAAGAAGAAGAAGGCGGAGCTGGATAAGCAGTACGCCACCTTCCACGACGGCATGATTTCTAACGGCTACTCCGAGGGCGCCGTGAAGGCCCTCTGGGATATTCTGCTGCCCTTCTCGGACTACGCGTTCAACAAGGCGCACACCGCCGCATACGGCCTGGTGTCTTACTGGACGGCCTACCTGAAGGCGCACTACCCGCAGGAGTACATGGCCGCGCTGCTGACCAGCGTGGGCGATAACAAGGACAAGCTCGCGCTGTACCTGAACGAGTGCCGCGCCATGGGCATCACCGTGCTCGCCCCGGACGTCAACGAATCCGCCCTGACCTTCACCCCCGTGGGTGAGGATATCCGCTTCGGCATGGGCGCAATCCGCAACGTGGGCGCGAACGTGGTCGAGGGCATGGTCGCCGCCCGCGAGGAGAAGGGCCGCTACGAGTCCTTCAACGACTTCCTGAAGAAGGTGCCGCTACAGGTGTGCAACAAGCGCACCATCGAATCGCTCATCAAGGCGGGTGCCTTCGACGACCTGGGCCACACCCGCCGCTCGCTGTCCCTCATCCACGAGGCGGCGGTGGATGCGGCCGTGGCCGTCAAGCGTAAGGAGGCGGCGGGCCAGTTCGACCTCTTCGGCTCCCTCGGCATGGACGACGCCCTGGGCGACGAGCTGACCGTGACCATCCCGGACGTGCCCGAATGGGATCGCCGCGAGAAGCTGAACTTCGAACGCGATATGCTGGGCCTGTACGTTTCGGACCACCCGCTGCGCGGCCTGGAGCGCGCCCTCTCGGATGCCGCCTCGCACTCGGTGCACGACATCATCAGCGAGGACTCGCACGTGCGCGACGGCGAAACCGTCACGATTGCCGGCATGCTCACCGGCGTTTCGCGCCGCATCGCCAAGTCCAGCGGTAACCAGTACGCCTCGGTGGAGCTGGAGGACCCCTCGGGCGCGACCATCACGGTCATGTTCTTCTCCCGCGCCTACGAGACGATGGGGGCCGCCCTGGCGGACGACCTCATCTGCTCGATTCGTGGCCGCGTGCAGCGCCGCGACGACGGCAGCGTGAACATGAGCGCCCAGGAACTGCAGATCCTGGAAATCAGCGATGACGGCCGCGCCGCACCCATCACGATTGCGGTGCCCGAGTACCTGGTGACCGAGGCGAAGCTGCGCGAGCTGAAGGAGACTCTGCGCGACCACAAGGGTACTGCGGACGTGCGCATGCTCATCCGTACCCGCGATAAGGAACAGCTGGTGCTGCTGGATTCGAGCGTGCGTGTGGAGCCGAACCCGAGCCTCTTCGGCGAAATCAAGACGATTTTCGGCCCGAGCTGTATTCGTCGCTAAAAGAAGAAGACCTCCGCGAGGGGCGGGCAACGCTCAGGGTGGATTCCGAACGTTCTTAAACGTTGGAGTCCACCCTGAGCGTATATTTGCGTATATTCAACGTCACTATTCGGCTCAACCGCCGTCTATCGCGTTAGAATGGGTATAAATATTCTTGAGCGCTGTATATACGGGCGCCACACCGAGCGCCCAGCCAAGGAGAAACGCATGTACTGCCCCTATTGCAAGCACACCGATTCGCGCGTTGTCGACTCCCGCACCACCGATGACGGCGCCGCCATTCGCCGCCGCCGTCAGTGCACCTCCTGCGCTCGCCGCTTTACCACGGTCGAAACCACCACCATTTCGGTGATTAAGCGTTCGGGCGTGACCGAGCCCTTCGACCGCTCCAAGATTGCCGCCGGCGTGCGCAAGGCCTGCCAGGGCCGCCCCGTGGGGGAGGACGACCTCGCCAAGCTGGCCCAGGAGGTCGAGGAGCTGATTCGTGCCCGCGGCCTAGCGGAAATTAACGCTCACGAGGTGGGCCTGACCATTCTGGAGCCGCTGTCGAAGCTGGACGCGGTCGCCTACCTGCGTTTCGCGAGCGTGTACCAGGCCTTCGAGAACCTTGAGGACTTTGAAGAGGCAATTGCCCGTCTGCGTGAGGACCGCATTAACCCGTAGCGCAGAGTAGCGCCGAGACTTCAAGAGACGCAACAGAAGGGGCCGCCTTCCGAATGATTCGGAAGGCGGCCCCTTCTGTACGTATGTGAAGCGCTATCCGAGGCGGATGGCAGGAAGCAAACTCTTATGCTTCGCCGCGGCGCTGACGCGGCCGCGGGTGGGTTGAGGAGACCTTACGCCTCGCCGCGGCGCTTACGCTCGGGCAGCATACCGCCGGCCCACAGCGCGGCACCCACAATACCCGCGTTGTTACGCAGGGCAGCCATGACCATGGGGGTACGAATCTGATCCTCAAAGTAGGGCATGAACTTCTCCGGGTTCTTGGAGATGCCGCCGCCAATGATGAACAGGTCGGGGGAGAAGAGCATCTGAACGTGCTCGAAGTAGCGGTACAGGCGCTTGCCGTACTTCTTCCAGGACAGTTCGTGCACCTCGCGGGCGCGGGCAGAAGCCTGAGACTCGGCGTTGTGGCCGTCAATCTCCAGGTGACCCAGCTCGGTGTTGGGGATCAGCACGCCGTCGTTGATGAGGGCGGAGCCGATGCCGGTACCCAGGGTGATGACAGCGATCAGGCCGTCACGGTTACGGCCCTGACCGTAGGTTGCCTCAGCCAGACCGGCTGCGTCAGCGTCGTTGAGGCCGTAGACGGTGCGGCCGCCCAGCGCCTCGCTCATGACCTGCTCCAGGTCGGTGTTAATCCAGGAGTCGTCCACGTTCGCTGCGGAGAAAACCATGCCGTTCTTCACCACTGCGGGGAAGTCGATGCCGACGGCCGACTCGGGATCCGGTGCCAGGTCGCGGCTCTGCAGCTCATCGACTACGCGGCGTACGACCTCAGCCACAGCCTCGGGGGTTGCGGGCTTGGGGGTGTCGATGCGGAAGCGGTCGGACACGAGGTCGCCGGTGCGCAGGTCAACGATGCCGCCCTTAATGCCGGTGCCTCCAATGTCCACACCAATCTGCAGGTCCTTGGGGGTGGGGGCGGGCAGCTCGGTGATGACGCCGGGCTCGGCGTAGTTAGCCATGATTTCCCTTTCTGTCCTCCGCGCTCGCGGAGGCACGTGTCTGTGATAACGAGTGATAATGAATCGATTCGGCGCGTTCGCCGAAAGAACTGGGCTGACCTAGGGGAGGGTCAGGATATCCGCGCCGTCGGCGGTCACCACGAGGGTGTGCTCAAACTGGGCGGTGCGCTTGCGGTCGCGGGTGACGACGGTCCAGTCGTCATCCCACAGATCCCACTGGATGGTGCCGAGGGTGAGCATGGGCTCGATCGTGAAAATCATGCCCTCGCGAATCTCGGTGTCGTAGGCGGGGGCCGCATCGTAGTGGGGGATGATGAGGCCCGAGTGGAACTCACGACCCACGCCGTGACCGGTGTAGTCGCGGACAACACCGTAACCGAAGCGGGCGGCGTACTTCTCGATGACGCGGCCGATGACGTTCACCTGGCGGCCGGGCTTCACAGCCTTAATCGCGCGGTTGAGAGCCTCCTCGGTGCGCTCGACCAGCAGTCGGGACTCCTCGTCCACGTTGCCGATGAGCAGGGTCTTGTTGGTATCGCCGTGCATGCCGTCCAGGTACGCGGTCACATCCAGGTTGAGGATATCGCCGTCCTCCAACACCGTGGTGTCCGGAATACCGTGGCAGATGACCTCGTTCAGGGAGGTGCACACGGACTTGGGGTAGCCGCGGTAATCCACGGTCGAGGGGTAGGCGCCGTGATCGCAGATGTACTCGTGGACCAGCACGTCAATCTCGTCGGTGGTGGTGCCGGGCACGCAAATCTTGGATGCTTCAACGATGGCGCCGGCGGCAATCTTGCCGGCGGCGCGGACCCGCTCAACTTCCTCGGGGGTGTACATGTTCGAGTCGTTACCCTCGTTGGCGGTGGGCTTACCCACGTACTCGGGGCGAACAATGTGCGAGGGGACCGGGCGCATCGGGCTGACGCGTCCGGGGGTCAGGCAACCGACGGGTGCGTGACCGGGTTCGGCGGGCAGGTTGTGCGAAGTATTCGTTTTGGTTGAAGACATAGCTTCATCTTACCGGGCTTAGGGGGTATCTGTCCGGTGCGGGGACGCGGAAAATCGGGCGAACCGAAACCCGTACCTTTTTCCCAGATTGTGAATAAAATTTCACGGCTGTAGGCGCCGGGACAGGGAACTCGGGAGAGGCCATGGAAGCGCGGTGCGTGAGGCCGCCCCTGCTTCGTTGCTACACGCGTACGTGTGTGAGATGCTAGACATACTGACTCAATACCGTCGAAGGAGCACCATGAGCAAGAACCACCTGGGCGAAGCCATCGAATCGGCAGTCGAAAAGACCCTGAACGCCGCCACCGAAGCTACCAGCCCCCGGGGCGAAGAGTACTGGTACAACCTCGCCACCGGTGAGGTTGAGCGCGGCCAGCAGAGCGCCGTGACCTCCCTCTGGGGCCCCTTCAAAACCTACGAGGAGGCGGCACACGCCATGGACCGCGCCCGCGAACGCAACGAGGCGTGGGACAAGGACGGCGGCCTGCTCTAAAACGCAGCTCCACCCCTCAAGCGCTCGGGTTCTTGAACGTCCCGAGTACTTGCACCTAGCAGAAGACCCCCGCACCCTGAAATACCGGGTACGGGGGTCTTTCTTCTAAAGCTTTCTAAACCTCAAGCCTACTCAAAGGTGTGCTCGGCCGCCGGGAACTCGCCCGAACGCACCTGATCGCGGTAGGCGCGGGCGGCCTCCTCCATGACCTTGCCGATCTGCGCGAACTGCTTCACGAAGCGCGGCACGCGGCCCTCGCGCAGGCCCATCATGTCCTGCCAGACCAGCACCTGACCGGTCGTCACGTTCGACGCACCGATGCCGATAGTCGGCACCGCGCCCACGGCCTCATCCACGCGGCGCGCAACCTCCGCGGTCACCATCTCCATGAGCACGCAGAACGCGCCGGCCTCAGCCAGAGCAACGGCATCCGCAAGGACGCGCTCGGCGGCCTCGCCGCGACCCTGCACGCGGAAGCCGCCCAGGGCGTGCTCCGACTGCGGGGTGAAACCAACATGCGCCACCACCGGAATACCGGTACGCACCAGGGCGCGAACCCACTCGGTCATCGAGGCATCCGCCTCAATCTTGACCGCGTGCGCGCCGCCCTCCTTCATGAGGCGAACCGCGCTCGCCACGGCCTGCTGCGGCGACTGCTCGTAGGAGCCAAACGGCAGGTCGGCAACCACCATGGCGCGGGAGGCACCGCGAGAAACCGCTGCGACCAGCGGAATCATTTCGTCCAGGGTAATGGTCAGGGTCGATTCGTAACCGAGCACCACGTTCGCCGCGGAATCGCCCACCAGAAGCATCTCGATGCCGGCGCGGTCAAAGACCTGCGCGGTCAGAGCGTCGTAACAAGTCAGCATGGAGAATTTCTGCCCGGTCGCCTTCGCCTGCGCCAGGTGCACGGTGCGCACCTTCTTGACGGCATCGAGGTCAAAAGGCTTCTGCGCGCCGGAAGCAGCAGGGGCGGATGCGGAGGTAACGGCAGGCTGTGCCGCATAGGGCGAAGAAATCTCGGAAGAACGCTCAGTAGTCATGCTGACTATTCTAACCCTGCGCGGCCTCAACCTAGCGTACCGCTCACCGTGCAGGAACCACGCCTAGTTCCAGATGAGGTTGATGTAGTAGGTCGGGAACGACGCATTCGTGTTCTTGCGCAGAAGCTCCGCAATGGCGAGGGCGGCCTCCTCAAACTCGCGCGGCAAATCGCGCTGAAGGAGCGCCTGCTGCACCATGGCATCCCAGTAGACCTGCATGACCGAGTAGTTGCAGACCTCCTGCACCACGTCCGCGGCGTACGATTCCCACGCCTTCAACGCTTCATCCTCCGGACCGAAGAACCCCTCGTAGCCCTGAGAGAGGCCCTTATCGCAGGCGCTCACCGCGTTCTTCGAGTACTGCAGCCAGTAGCTGCGGCTCAGCTCATCCGAACTGTTGAACGTAAATGCCTCATAGTCTGCCTTCAGCAGGGCGTAAGATGCCTGAATCGAACCGGCCAGCGGGGCGTGCGAGGAGAAGACAATAACGTCCAGAAGGGCGGCGATGTACTCCATCTGCGCCTTCTCGTGGGCCATGCCGGAGGGCCGCACCGACTGCGCGTAAAGCTGCACGAGGGCGTCCACGGAATTCACGAAGCGCTGAACGTCGGCCGTAGCCTTCACCATCAGATTCAGTAGGCGCTGAACACGCTGGTAGTCTTCGGCTACCTGCGAGAACAGACCGTAGGGCAGCACGCCTCGCTCCGAGGCCACCGCCGCCAGCACCTGGGCCGTCAAGCGCTGACTCTCCGCTTCAGCCCTCGCCACGCTCAGCAGTAGGGCACCACAATAGGCCAAAGCACGGCGATCCACGAGCTGGGGCTGCTGCTGATGCAGCGGCAGAAGGCGCTCGTGAATCTGCCGGAAAATCGCGCTCTGCGCCAGGGCCTTCTGGCCCAGCTCCCCGGCCTTCAGGCGCACGGTATTCGCCGAGAAATCGCGCGGGGTAAAACGGCGGGCGTCCTCGGCGGCAAAGGGCGAATAGGGGCGGCCCATCAGCGGCTGCAGCAGCGACATCGTGGTAAACAGCGAGAAACGGGCCGATACCGGGTACAGAGAATCTGGGTAGCTCGGCGCATCCACCGCGTTCACTCGCTCCGTGCACAGCGTCAGCCAGGTCTGCTCCACCGACTTCGGCGAATAGGCAGGTGTGCCGATGCCAAGGATGCTCTCACCAAAGGCCTCCGAGGGAATCTTGCCGGGGTTCATCTGGCGCAGCTGCATCTGCGCCAGCGCCAGCTCCACCGTGTAGTTCGTGCGGCGCTTCTTGCCCGCCTCATCAAGATTCTGGAAAGGACGCACCGCCGCAATCTTCTGGGCGCGCGCCTGAGTATGCAGCTCCTTGTTCATCGCGAATTGCTGCGGGTTGCGCTGAATCATATTCGACACCGCGTAGGCGCTTTTCCCGTTCAGCTTCTCACGGCGCTGAGCACCCTCGGCCGAGAGCGCGTCGTACTTGCCGCGCGTCGCCTGCACGTAGCAGGAGCGAATCAGCTGAAGGGGCAGGAAGAAGAACGCAAACTTCCACGACCAGGTGAAGAGAACAATGGGGATCACGGCGCTTGACCCGACGCGACCCGTGTAACCGAGCCAATAGAGCTCCACGGCCGCACCAATCAGCGCGAACAGCGCCACGGTACGAGTCTTAAACGCGATGCGGGAGGGCCGATCCAGCAGGTAGGTCGTGCCGCCAGACTTGTTGTTCCTCATGACCAGCGGGCCAAACGCGGCAATCACCATGAGGCAGGCCAGGTAGATGACGAAGAAAACAATCGGTGCCGCGACCAGCAACAGCCACTCTAAACCGGTGGGATCGGCACCCACGATGCCGGCCGCCAGCGGAATCTGCGCGACTGAAGAGAGAGGAAGGGAATGTAGCATACGTCCATTATGGCAAGGGGAACGTGGGGGCACCGAGCGGACGGTCATTTGCCGGTATTTCGGACGAGCCCCGAAGGGGAAAACCGGAAGAGACGGGCCGAACGGGGGAGGGGAGCGCACGAGGCACCGGGCCTTGACTGGAGAGCCCCGCTACGAGAATTTACACAAACGAAACCTCGCGCCCGCCCCTTACGCCGCCGAACCCGATAGGCTAGAGAGACAAGGAACAGACACCCGGTGCTCGCGCCCCGCAAGGATGCACCCCGACGCACCGGCACCCCAAGCGAGAGGCCACCCATGGACCGCCAACAGGAATTCGTACTGCGCACCATCGAAGAACGCGACATCCGCTTTATCCGCCTCTGGTTCACCGACGTGGTGGGAACCCTTAAATCCGTCGCGCTCGCACCCGCCGAGGTTGAAAGCGCATTCGACGAGGGCCTGGGCTTTGACGGCTCCTCCATCGAGGGTTTCTCCCGCGTCTACGAATCCGACATGCTACTGCAGCCCGATCCCTCCACCTTCCAGATTCTGCCCTGGCGTGGTGAGGAAGACATCACCTCCCGCATGTTCTGCGATGTGCTCACCCCCGACGGCGAAGTCAGCGCCTCTGACACTCGCGGTGTGCTCAAGCGCGTGCTCAACAAGGCCGCCGAGATGGGCTTCACCTGCTACACCTCGCCCGAAATCGAGTTCTACCTGCTGGAGTCCTCCAAGCTCGGCGCCGACGGCTTCCCCGTGCCCGTGGACCACGAATCCTACTTCGACCACACCCCCGGCGGCATCGTGCAGGAATTCCGCCGCAAGGCCGTGACCATGCTCGAAGAGGTCGGCATCTCCGTGGAATTCAGCCACCACGAAACCGGCCCCGGCCAGAACGAAATCGACCTGCGCCACGCCGACGCCCTGCAGACCGCGGACAACGTCATGACCTTCCGCACCGTCGTCAAGGAGGTCGCCTACTCGCAGGGCATGTACGCCACCTTCATGCCCAAGCCCTTCACCAAGTACGCCGGCAGCGGCATGCACACCCACTTCTCCCTCTTCGAGGGCGACACCAACGCCTTCTTCGAGGCTGGCGCCGAGTACCAGCTGTCCAAGACCGCGCGCCACTTTATCGCGGGCATCCTCAAGCACGCCCCCGAGTTCACCTCGGTGACCAACCAGTTCATCAACTCCTACAAGCGCCTCTGGGGCGGCGGCGAGGCACCCTCCTACGTCTCCTGGGGCCACAACAACCGCTCCGCCCTCGTGCGCGTGCCCCTGTACAAGCCGAACAAGATGCAGTCCGCCCGCATCGAGTACCGCGGTCTCGATTCGGCCTCCAACCCCTACCTGGCCTACGCCGTGATCCTGGCTGCCGGTCTGAAGGGTATCGAAAACGAGTACCCGCTCATGCCCGCCGTGACCGAGGACCTCGCCGCGATGACCAACGCCGAGCGTCGCGCGATGGGCTACAACCCGCTGCCCGCATCCCTGCGCGAGGCCATTAACATCACCGAGGAATCCGAATTCATGGCGGAGGTCCTGGGCGAGCAGGTCTTCGACCACTTCCTGCGCAATAAGCGCGCCGACTGGGATCTGTACCAGGCGCAGGTGACCCCCTACGAGCTCAAGTACAACCTCGGAATCCTCTAAATTGAGTGACTGCTGACGGATCAGGGCGGTACCCGCTACCGGTGACGTACCGGCGGGTACCGCCCGCAGGCCTATCAGCTGCACCTATCAGCTTCACTTTTCGCTGCCGATTTTTACCGCCGAATCTTTACTCCCCACCCCACGGATTTCTACCCACAGTTCTCACGCTATGACTGACAGCTCACACTACCCGCCCACCGGGCTGATTCGCATCGTCGACCCGGCCAAGGAACCCAAACCCATCAGCGATATCGCCCCCGAGGTACTCGACGAAGCCCAGCGCGCCGAAGCCGAACGCAAGGCCCAGCTACGCCTGCGCACCCGCATGATTGCCGCGGGCTTCCACGACCCCTCCAAAGCCGAACGCTGGCTCAACGCCCCCGAGCTGGCCTCGGTCTCGCAGGATGCGCTCCTGAGCGGCCTGCGCCTCTCGCCCTCCCCGGACACCGCGCTACCGGCCCTCGTACGCCTCATCGAGAAGCACCCGGCAGTGGCCGAGCGCGCTAACCGCGGCGAGGAAGAATTCGGCATGTACCGCATACTCGGCGCCTCCCAGGCGATTGGTGATTTCCTCTACCGCCGCCCCGAGCTCATCGACCCGCTCTTCGACACGCAGGTGTACCCGGCCGAGAGCGCCCTGATTCGCTCCCAGCATCCGGCCTCGATTCTGCCGGAGACCGACGGGGAGTTTCTGACCCCCATCGCGCCGCTGGACACCCCCTACCGCCGCGATATCCTCACCGCCCTGGGCGCCGACCCGCACGCGGAGCGTCCGCGCGCGGCCGCCGAACAGACCGGTAAGGATGGCTACGTGACCCTGCGCGTGGCCTACCGGGCCGCCCTAGCGCGCATCGCCATGATTGACGTGTGCTGCGAAGACCCGGTAGAGATGATGCCGACCATCGGCCGCCACCTCGCCGATTTGGCCGCCGCCGCGCTGGAGGGTGCGCTCGCCATCGCGCGCACCGAGGTGGCGGAGGGGCTGGGCCCGGGCCTGGCGGCTCCTCGCCGCGGTGAGGCTGTGGACGCCCTGGACCTGGCGATTATCGGCATGGGCAAGTGCGGTGCCCGCGAGCTGAACTACATCTCCGACGTCGACGTGGTGTACGTGGTTGCGCCCGTGGAACCCGCCGCCGCTGGCACCGCACCCAGCGCCGGGGTAGACGAGGAGTCCGCCCCACTCAAGCTCACCGAGAACGAGTGCGTCACCATCGGTACGGAACTCGTGCACGCCCTCACCCGCGCCATCATGGGCCCCGCGCCCGAGCCCGCCCTCTGGGAGGTCGACGCGAACCTACGCCCCGAGGGCAAGGACGGCCCGCTCGTTCGCACTGTCGAATCCTACGTTCAGTACTACAAACGCTGGGCGGAAAACTGGGAGTTCCAGGCGCTTCTCAAGGCGCGTCCCATCGCCGGTTCGGCGCAGCTGGGCGCCCGCTACACCCGTGCGATTGACCCCTTCGTCTGGGAGTCTGCCGCCCGTGAATCCTTCGTGGAATCCGTGCAGGCCATGCGAGCCCGCGTGACCGACAATATCCCCTCGCACCAGGTGGACCGCCAGATTAAGCTGGGCCCGGGCGGCCTGCGCGATATCGAGTTCACCGTGCAGCTGCTACAGCTCGTGCACGGCCGCACCGACCCCGCTGTGCGCACCAAGTCCACGGTGGATTCTCTCGCGGCGCTGACCGCCGTCAGCTACATCAGCCGCACCGACGCCGAGGCGTTCAGCCGCGACTACAAGAAGCTGCGCGTGCTGGAGCACCGCATCCAGCTGCAGCAGCTGCGCCGCACCCACCTGATGCCCGAGAAGGAAGCTGAACAGCGCGCCCTGGCCCGCTCGATTCTCTCTCCGGAACGCAACGGAACCCTGTCTGCCGAGCAGATGCTCAAGGCGTGGCAGAAAATTAAACGGAACGTCCGTTCTCTGCACGAGCGGATCTTCTTCCGCCCGCTACTTGCCGCCGTCTCCACGCTCAGCCGTGACGAGGTGGTCCTCAGCGAGCAGGCAGCACAGGACCGTCTGGCCGCCCTCGGTTACCGCGATCCGCGCGGGGCCATGCGCCACATCAAGGCCCTCACCACGGGGCTTTCCCGCAGTGCAGATATTCAGCGGCATCTCATGCCCGTGCTGCTGGGCTGGTTCGCCCGCGGTGTGGATGCGGACGCCGGCCTGCTCGGATTCCGCATCGTCTCCGAGTCGCTCGGTAGCACCAGCTGGTACCTGCGTATGCTCCGCGACTCGCCGGCCGCCGCTGAGCGCCTGAGTCAGCTGCTCTCCAGCTCGCGCCTCATGACCGACCTGCTGGAGGATGCCTCCGCCTCCATCGCCTGGCTGGACAAGGTCGACGACCTCAAAGCGCTGGGGGAGGAGGCCCTTGAATCCGAGATTTCCTCGCTGCTGGCGCGCCACGAGGACGCCGTCGAGGCGATGCGCGCCGTGCGCTACCTGCGCCGCCGCGAAACCCTGCGTACGGCCATGGGCTGGACGCTGGGCATCGTCGACATCGAGGACACCTGCGCCGGCCTGGCCGCCATTGACGAGTGCACGATTGACGCGGCGCTACGGATTGCTCTGCGCGAGCTCCAGAGCACCGCGGAAGAATCCGAAGCCGGGGAGACGGCGGGGGAGCAACTACTCACTCGCATCGCCATCATCGGCATGGGTCGCCTGGGCGGGGCCGAGAACGGCTTCGGGTCCGACGCGGACGTCATGTTCGTACACGAACCTCTCGAAGGGGTCGACGAGGACGCCGCGCAGGAACAGGCCGCGCGCATCGTGAACCGCACCCTCGCCCTGCTCAAGCAGCCCGTCAAGCCCCCGATTCGCGCCGAACGCCCCCTCGAAGTGGACGCCGACCTGCGCCCCGAAGGCAAGCAGGGGGCCATCGTGCGATCGTTGGACTCCTACCGCTCCTACTACGAGCGCTGGGCCGAAACCTGGGAGTTCCAGGCGCTCACCCGCGCCCGCCCCATCGGCGGCGACCCACAGCTCAGCGAGGCCTTCGTGGAGCTCAGCGACCCGTACCGCTACCCGGCAACCTTCACGCCCGAGCAGGTGCAGCAGATTCGCCGCATGAAGGCGCGCGTGGAGAACGAACGCATGCCTCACGGCGCCGACCGCACCCGCCAGCTCAAGCTGGGCCGCGGCGGCCTGTCGGACGTTGAGTGGCTCGTGCAGCTGCTGCAGCTGCGGCACGCGCACGCGGTGCCGGGTCTGCGCACCACCTCCACGCTGAAGGCGCTGGATGCAGCGGTCGAGGCGGGCCTGGTCACCGCCGAGGACGCCGAGGTGCTCAGCGGCGCATGGTTGCTCGCCACAAAGATTCGCGGCGGCAACGTGCTACGCGGCGTGCGCCAATCCGACACCCTGCCCTCGGGTCGCGCCGACCTTGAGGCCATCGCGCGCTGGTGCGGATACCCCGCCGGCAGCGCCCGCGCCCTCGAAGAGGACTACCTGCGCCAGACCCGCAACGCCCGCAAGGTCTACGAGCGGCTCTTCTTTGACGAGGCCTAGAAAGGAACGAGTCCTAGAAAAACCAGCCTGATATTTTCGTTGCTGCGGTTTTCATAGGGGAGGGGCGGGGAATCAAAATTGGTTCCTCGCCCCTTTTACGCGCCCCGCAGAAGTCTTTCGAGGTGACAGAATTTTCCGCGAGTGTTCCGCATCGAGTGTTGGTGAGGGGCAGAACGGCTCCGGCTTCGAAATGCATAAATGTGACTGGCACCATGAAAATAAATTTTGTTGACCCCCGTCGAAAATGAGTCAAAATGCCCTGTTTTAGCCCGGAATTTCGCGGAACGCGGGGTGTTGTGCGAAGGATTTGGCAAACACTCAAAAACCCCGTATAGTATTTACCTGTCAGCACGACGGAGCGAAAAACTCCAACGGAATGATTCAAATTGAATACGCTGATATGCGGTTGTAGCTCAGTTGGTAGAGCACCACCTTGCCAAGGTGGATGTCGCGAGTTCAAGTCTCGTCAACCGCTCGTAAGGACTCCAAGAGTTCGAACGCGTTCCCCTCGGGGAGCGTATGCGGTGAGGTGGTCGAGTGGTTAGGCAGCGGCCTGCAAAGCCGTGTACGCGGGTTCGAATCCCGTCCTCACCTCGCAACAAAACAACTGTTTTGTGAGCGCGATTGGCGCAGCGGTAGCGCGCTTCCCTGACACGGAAGAGGTCACTGGTTCGATCCCAGTATCGCGCACAGATGAAGCCCTGATTCTTCGGAATCAGGGCTTTTGTGTTTAATCTTTTGGTTTTCTTGGTTTGCGGAGAGACGGTGCTCCTCAGCTGACTTGTGTCTGTTCTGGAGGCGGTGCTCCGTATATTTCCTCCGCGCCGTCGCAGGGAACCCGCCCTCGCTTCGCTTCGGGCACCCTGAGGGCGCTTCCGGAAAATACGCTCGCCCCGCTCCATGTCCCCGATGTCACTGCGGAGGGCACCATCCCTCCGCCCCGTAGGAAAAACACTCGACCCCGGTTCAGTAAGGGCAGGGCTTGCGTGCGCGATACCGGCATAACGAACTGGAAGGGAAGGAGGCTGTCGCCCTCTCAATCTTTTGCTGGCTCCGCCGGGTCTACATTTGTAGGGCGTGCATCTTACACACTTCCTCCGCGCCGTCGCAGGGAACCCGCCCTCGCTTCGCTTCGGGCACCCTGAGGGCGCTTCCGGAAGGTGTAAGTCTGCCGCCGAATCTCTTCAGTAGCTCACCGATACGACCAAAAGCTTTGCGCATCGCCCCTACCTCCGATACCCTAATGGAGGAAATCTACACTCACAGATACACCGCCGTATCGCAAAGGAACACCCATGAAATCCTTCCTCAAAGGGTTCGGCATCTTCTTCGCCGTATGCCTCGTCTTCTCCCTCTGGTACGTCGTCATCGGCGCCTTTATCATCGTGCTCATCCTGGGCATCATCCTAACCATCCGCAAAAACCGGTACTTCGCATCCCCCGAATTCCAGATGCACCGGCAACGCACCGCCACACTCGCCAGCGAATACAACGAAATCGCCAGCTACGTGCACGACATCTACACTCACGGAATCTACGAGCTCGGCACTTCCACCAATGGCATGTACGGTCACCTCGCCACCGTTGAGGCTCAGCAACCTAAAACCTGGCAGACGCTGCTGCGGAAGAAAACTGACGAACGTCCCCCGCACATCTATAAATCCTCTGAACAGGTCGTTCTCGAAGCTGAACGGGACCCCATCGGCAGCCTCATCAAGTACTTCCACATCGAAGCCAATCTGCAAACCCTCAAAGACGTGCAGCGCCTCTCCGACGATATCGCGCGCCTCGAAACCGCCGTCGACAACGTGCGACGCCGCGAAGACGACATGATCGCACACATCAACCCGCCCCAGTTCATCACCAAGATCTACGCTGACGAATTCTGGAAAAAACTCAACGTCTACCACGTGGGGCTGAGCGTGCCGTACCCCGTCTACCGATTCGAATACACCTCAGCAGATGGTAAAGAAAACCGTGCCGTCACCGTCACCCTCGACACTCCGACCCTAGACGCGCTCTCGGAAACACTCGAACGCAAAATACGCTGGGTATGGCCCGAAGGCGGCGAACGCACCCTCATGACCGCGCAGCTACGCCAACGCATCAAAGAACGCGATAACTACACCTGCCAAAACCCCGGATGCGGCAACTCCATCATGCGTGAACGAATCCTCGTCCTGGAGGTTGTCCACAAGGTTCCGCTGTCTAACGGCGGCAATAATGAGCCCGAGAACCTGCAGACCCTCTGCTGGCGTTGCGTGCGCGGACGGAACCTGCGGCTCGCATAAAGCCGCACCTTCAGGAAGCGACATCAGGGTGCCCGCCCGGGCGCTCTCCGCAGCGAAGCAAGGATGAGCGGAGCGTCCGGGTGCGGCGGGTTCCCCTGCAGGAGCGCAGGAAGAGAGCGGCGCGAGGCAGCCAAGAGCTCCCATACCGTGCTCAAGCCAGGGATTTATGTTAAGGCTGAGGTTAAGGGTATTCTTTTGAACGGCGCCGAGTTTCTTTCCAAAGCAAGCAATTCGATGCTTGCCTGGATTCAGATACCGTCGCGCCGCACACCACCTAATATTTCTCTCACCCTAAAGGGCATACCATGTCTTCATCCCTGACCCGCCGCAAGCTTGTCGCGGGCGTAGCCTGGGCGGCACCGGTCGTCGCGGCATCGGCAACCGTTCCGTCCTACGCGGCATCCGTCGCCGCAGACTGTACCCTGGCGGCCAGCCCTGCCTACAGCATCTCTGGCACCGACGAGGGCGCCAAGACCGTCAAGACATTCACCGTCCCCAACAACGTCTACAAGCTCCGCTTCGAGCTGGTTGGCGGCGCGGGCGGTACCAACAACCGCATGACCCCGGCGGGTTCCGGCGCGAAGGTCACCGGCGTTGTTGCGGTTACCCCCGGATCCACCGTGCAGATCGTGGCAGCTGCGGGCGGCATCGGCGACGGTTCGCTCACCCCCACGGCCGGCGGCGAAGGCTACGGCAACGGCGGCTCCGTGCCCGCCTACACCATCCCCGCCAGCGTCACCGCGCAGGTGGACGCAAAGTACGCTGACCCGGCAAACTCCAAGAGCCAGGTCTACGCCGCATCCGGCGGCGGCTCCTCCGCACTGCTCATTGACGGCACCGTGGTTGCTGTCGCCGGCGGCGGTGGCGGCGCGGGCATGACCAGCTCCGGCGTGTCCTACGCGGACCCCTGGTACTCCAACCTCGACGGCCAGATCGATGCCGGCGTGGCGGCCCTCGGCTCGGATGCATCCCCGCAGTTCGACGCGGCGGGTAGCGCCTCCGCAGCGGCAGGCTCCAACGGTACCCCCGGCTACGAAATCTATAGGGCTGAACGCTCCAAGGTGCTGACCTACAACTCCGGTTCCGGCGGCGCGGCGGGTGCGGGCGGTGCCGGCGGTGCGGCGGGTACCCTGCCGGTCAGCGGCCCCGTCATCGGTTTCGAGACCACCAACAACCAGGTGCTGTTCAGCCAGTTCGTCGCAGGTAACGCGGGCACGAGCGGCTTCGCGGGCAACGGTGGCGACGGCGCGGGCGCGTACTCCTACCAGCTCGACGAGAACCCCGCCAGCGTGCATGAGAAGGGCACCTACGAGGACCGCAGCTGGGACCTGGACGTCTACAACGACGAGGGCGCGTACGCGCAGAACTTCAATGGCTACCAGTCCGTGGTGTCCGGCGGTGGCGGTGCAGGCTACGGCGGCGGCGGTTCCGGCGCGGCCCAGTCCGTCTCCTCGATTGTGCTGACCCAGAAGTGGCTGAACAGCCCGACCGGTGTGCGCCAGGGCCTGGGCTACACGATGCAGGGCGGCGCCGGTGGCGCGGGCGGCTCGTACCTCGCCCCGTCGGTGAGCGACGGCGCCATCGCCTCGGCCGAGAACGCGCCGCAGTGGATGCGCGACCGCGGTAACGGCTCCGTGACGGTGACCTTCTGCGAGGCGGCAGCCTAACCGTTTCTCACGCTGAGAGGCGGTGTTCGTCCTCGCTCCTACACGCGTATAGGTGCGCCGCATGTTTCCTCCGCGCCTACGCAGGGGCACCCGTCACCCGGACGCTCCGCCCTCTCCTTGCTCCGCTGCGGAGAGCGTCCGTGTGACACCCTGAGGGCGCTTCCGGAAAACACGGCTGCACCTGTAACGCAAGCAAAGAGCCCCCACACGAGGTGATGAACTGCGCCCCGAAACTTGGACGCTATAAATAGTAGCCGCTATGCAGCTTCCTGCAGGGCCTGAACCCGGTATTCCACCGGGGTCAGGCCCTTAAGCTTTACCTGACGTCTT
>NZ_KV830894.1:0-1326 GCF_001836905.1 Rothia sp. HMSC062F03
GATTCACCAACCACCACACAAGGACGTACACACTATGAGCGCTGTTGAAGACGGACTCCTCGGAGGACTTATTGTCGCCCTGATACCGGGATACCGCATTAAGCTCGGCAAACCTACCCTGAATAAGAGGCAGAAAAGGCCCGTCGCGGCATTTATTTTCTTTTGGCTTGTGACTATTCTCGGGTTTGTCGGCATGCCGCTTATATGGCTGTCCCTTGGTCTTGGGGATGTGCAGCCCGGTTCAGAGGATTTTACCGTTGCGATTTCAGGTCTTATTTTTGGCGTCGTGTCCCTTGGCCTGCTGGGCGCTATTCCTCTGAATCACTGCTACGCCTTCTACCTTGAGCTGCGCGAGGATTGCGTGCGGTGGCGTAATTGGCGGTGGAAGGAACGCGCTTTCACCTACCCCTCGATTACGTTCGCTCATGTGGAGAACAACGGCAAGAACGGCTTCTTGCGCATTGGCAGTACTGAGATGGGTAAGCGTACTTGCAGCTTCGACCCGTATCAGTTTGATGCGACCATTCTTATGGCGCAGGTGCTTTACCGTGATGATCATGGGCGTTGGGCTGAGGAGGACGGCCTGGATGTGATGAGCGTGGTGGGGATGTATGGCTCTTCGCGCGATATTTATGCCCAGTTTTATGACTTGTGCGAAACGAAGTACATCGTTGGTCAGACGAAGAGTGAGCGTCAGAAGCGCCGCCGTCGGGCTGCTCGTAATGAGGCGCGTAGGCTGGAGCGTCAGCAGGCGCGTGAGGAGGCGTGCCGCAAAAACTCATGATTTGAAGAAGCCGAAGAACTCAGGCGAGAAGAGGCGAATAGCGATGAAAAATAATGGGGCCAATTTCAAAGAGTATTTTCGTAGAACAGCAGAAAATATATGGAATGACCGCGGCGTCATTATATTTTTCGTAGGATTTATTGCCGTATTGGGAGCTATATATTTCATGACCCATTCCAACCCGAATAACGACTCTGAAATATGTACTATCGAGTCGGTTGAAATCATTGAGCACGAGGACCCCTACGCAATCTCCGGTGCCTTCGAGACGAAAGAGTGCGGAACCATCACAATGTGGCACGCTCCCGATGGGGAACGTATCTACCCCTACCTCAACAGCATTGAGGCGGGCAAGAAATACAGGGCGTACAAGTCCTTCGATACCCGAAACGACAAAACAGGGTTCTCCGTCATCCGCTTCGAAGAAATCAAAGAATAAGCCGTAGATCAATAAAACAAAGACGACCACTTGTGAGTAAATATTGACCCTAATGCCCACGAGAGAAAGCAAGTAATAAAATATGTTCCTGGCAGAATTTGCA
>NZ_KV830895.1:0-245 GCF_001836905.1 Rothia sp. HMSC062F03
ACAACCCGCTTCGAAGAAATCAAAGAATAACCATTCTATAAACTAGAGCCCCAGGCAGTGCGAGTCTTCATCTCGTACCGTTCGGGGCTTTCCAGGCAATACGCACAACCTATTTCGCCTCAACCAGCACCACCAAGACACGAAAGGCGCGCCCCCTCCCCTATGAGCAGCCGAGAAAATCGGGCGAATACAGGGCTCCATCCCATCCGCCGGTAAATGGTCGCCCAGTCTTCACCCGAGCCTTG
>NZ_KV830896.1:0-406 GCF_001836905.1 Rothia sp. HMSC062F03
CAACTTCTGCCAAGGACCAGTCGCCGTGAAGTCGCGACCGATGATGTTCTCAAAACTTTGCCCCACATCCCCCTTGTAAGAGTTGTACCTATGGTAGGGCCTCTCACGGCGTATACCGCAGCGCAGCCCCATCTGACGCATCATCTTCAAAACCGTCTTATCAGCAATGCGCACCCCTTCCTCAGCGCGCAGGCACATAGCCACCTGCCTGTGACCACACCCGTTGGGGGTACGCGAAAAGATCTGGGCGACCTTGGGCCGCAGATACGCTCTGGTTGGCTGCTGGGGGTGAGCCAGCGCGTAGTAGTAGCTCGACCTGGCAAGGCCTGCAGCCTCAAGGAGGTCGTACAGCTTGTGACCATGCCCTGAAAGCTCGGCGACCACTAGGGCTTTGTCCCGGTTTGGG
>NZ_KV830897.1:0-778 GCF_001836905.1 Rothia sp. HMSC062F03
CCCTGACCATTGCCGGTGCCCTCGGCCTCGTGGCCTGCGGCGGTTACAAAGTGTCCGCCCCCAGCGGTTCCGCAAGTGCGTCGGCATCTGCATCCGCGACCGCCTCTGCAAGCCCCTCGGCGGCCGCCCAGTCCTCTAGCCCCTCGGCGGCGGAAACCACCAAGGCTGCGGCTAAGAGCACCCAGACTTCCTCGGCAGATTCCTCCGGCGCCACGGAAGCATCTAAGGGCGCAGGGGATGACTCCCAGCAGTCGGACGAGACAAGCTACAGTGCTGCTAAGGAATTCGTGAAGAAATTCCAGGAGAAGCCCGGAGTGAAGAAGACCGAAAGCAGCGACGGAACCGCATACTACAACGATGAGGTTGCCTACGTCGAAGGCAAGGACGGCACCGTTATCGGCATCATGAGCGACGGTGAGTGGACCAGCATGAGCTCCGATGGAGTCACCGTTTTCGTGGACAAGGATGGTTCTTGGGCCGTGGCCAACTCAAAGGATAACCTTTACACCGTCGTTAAGGCGGACGGCACCGGCGCCATCATGAACACCAAGACCCTCGAAGAAGGCACCGACGTGTCAGCCATCAAGACCCCGAAGACCCCCGGCCGTATCGATGGCTTCAACGGCACCCCTATAACTCCCGTCAAGGCAACTAAAATCGGTAAGTTCTCCGAGGTCGCAGACTCCATGAAGAAGTAAACAGAAATAGCTTCCCGAATCTGGGATCCGATACCCCGCGCGCATCCGACCGTGATGCGTGCGGGGCGTTTTTGTGTTCT
>NZ_KV830898.1:0-64093 GCF_001836905.1 Rothia sp. HMSC062F03
GAGTATGTCACGTAAAGGCAACTGCATCGACAATGGCGCTACCGAGCAGGTTTTCGGTCACCTTAAGGACGAGTTTTTTCGTGGCCAGGACTGGCCAACCTTCGAGAGTTTCAAAGCTGACCTTGAAGCCTATATCACGCATTGGAATACAACAAGACGCCAGGTAAAGCTTAAGGGCCTGACCCCGGTTGAATATCGGGATCAGGCCCTGCAGGAGGCCGCATAACGGCTAGTATTTAATGCGTCCAAGTTTCGGGGCGCAGTTCAAAATAGTACGAGGGGGCTTCGCTATACCTGGGGGTAGAAGCTTAGTGCTTCTTCTTCGGCTCGCACGCCACGCCATCACCGTCTTTATCTAGACCAGGGCGGTAACCCGGCTCGCCACGATGCAGCGGCGCCGCACCAGCCGCACGAGCATCAGCGCATGTTTCGTAATAAACACTCGACTGCGCCGGAGCCTGCTGAACAGGCTGCGCGGGAGCTTGCTGAGCGGGGGCCTCAGTTGCCGGAGCCTGCTGAACGGGAGCTTCCTGAACCGGTGCCTGCTGTGCCGGGGTCTCTGAGGCCGGTGCCGCCGGCGCCTCCGCGGAAGGTGCCTCAGTAGCCGGCGCCTGCACGGGAGCCTCAGTCGTCGGAACCGGAGACGGGGTTACCGTCGGGGTAGGAGACTCCGAAGGAGACGCAGACGCACTCGGCGTCGGAGAAGAACTAGCAGTAGCCGAAGGGCTAGCAGAGGCAGACGTCGACGACGAGGCAGAAGGCGTCGACTCCGGAGTGCGAACAGACGAAGAGCAACCGGTCAGCAGCAGAGTACCCGCAAGAACACCAGCGGTCGCGGTGTGAATTTTCAACACAATATTCCTTTATAAAGTGAGTGGATAAGCGTGTTCACCGTAGAACACACACTCAAGTGTAAATGAAAACGGCCCCATTCGCAGGTAATATTAAGCCCCCTAAACATTTCTGACAAGGGAAGATGCAACCTGCAGGCATAACGAAGCCCCCTCGTGCCGGTTCACGCAAGAACCGGCACAAGGGGGCTTCGCTCTATTAAGGTTTCTGAATTAATTAGGGGTGCTAGGGGAGTAGCACTCCCTCCGGGACAGCTCTAGCCGGGCTGAGGCTAGGAGCAGTTGCCGTTCATATCGCAGGACGGACCCGCCTCCGCAGCATTGTTACCTGCCGCGTCACCAGCCGCGCCTGCCAGCGGGTTCAAAAACTCAACACGGTGAGTCTCCTCCCACACCTGACGCAGCGCCTGCACCAGCATTTCCGCGGGCTGCGCACCACTGACCGCCCACTTCGACTCAATCAAGAAGAACGGCACACCGTTAATGCCCAGCTGGCGCGCCAACTGCTCATCGGCACGCACATCCGCCGCGTAACGGTCGCTCTTCAACACCGCCTCAACCTCGGCAGTATCCAGGCCAATCTCAGAAGCAATATCCAGAATCGACTCGTGATCCTGCACCGAACGGCCCTGCGTAAAGTACGCCAGCTTAAACGCCTCCTGCGCCGCCGACGCCAAGCCCTGCTCCGCCGCATAGTGAATCACACGGTGCGCATCAAACGTGTTACCGTAGCGTGCCTGACGCCAATTGAAATCCAAACCCACCTCGCGGGCACGCTCCGCCAACGACTCCTGGCTCGCAATCGCCTGCTCCAGCGACATCTGATACTTACCGGCAATCATCTCAGGCAGCGAACCGGCAGGATGCTCCGTAGCCGACGGGTCCAGCTCAAAACTATGCCACACCACCTCAACCTCGTCACGGTGCTCAAACTCGGCGAGCGCCTGCTCCAGGTTACGCTTGCCCACGTAGCAGAAGGGGCACACAATATCGGACCAAATATCAATACGCATGTTATCTATTCCTCTCATACTCGGATGCGGCACGCTGCCGCCCTGTATGCTCACCCAACGCACGGACCACCCTGTTTATTCCTGCGCTACCCGCCCGATGTTCAGCGAGTCGGGGAAAGAAAACCGGTAGCGGCTGCACGGCGAAGCCCCTTCCCTCCCGCGCAGGGAGAGAAGGGGCTTCCAATAATCACAGCCTCGAGTGCACCTCTCGGAATCACCCGATCCGAACCGGCCTAGCGGTTTGCCGCGGCGGGGGCACCCGCAGTGGCCGAGGCCGTGGTCGAACGCGAAGCCGCGGGCTGGGGCGGCTGCTGTTGAGCCGGCTGGGATGCGCGCGTGGTGGCGGCCGGCTGCGAGGGGGTCCTGGTTGCGGCTACCTCATCCTCGTACCGGGGGGTCGGGGCCGGAGTAGGAGTGGGGGTGGGGGTCGGCGAGGGAGCCTCGGTCGTTGCCTCCGCGGAGGGAGTCTCGCTCGGCTCGGGGGTTGCGGTCGGGCTGGGAGCCGCTGCCTTAATCTCCTCCTCCGAGGCGTCGCCGTAGTAGTCGCGGATCGTGACCGGGGTCAGGCCGCGCTCGTCCAGCAGGCCCTTGAGCTTATCCAGAATCGGAATAATCGTCTCGTAGTTCAGGTGGCCCAGAACAATCTGTTGCGGAAGCATGTAGCGCAGCGAACGCATGTAAATCACGCGGGCGCTGGTCTTTGCCTCGTCGCCGGTCGTGCCGTTCCACATGACCGGGCGGGTAAAGCCAATCTCACCGGCGGCCTTCAGCACGGCCTCGTTATAGCGGCCGTACGGCGGGCGGAAGTAGGGCTTCGACGAGACGCCGAAGATGCTCATAATCTCGTCCTCGTTGCGCTGCAACTCCTCCTTCACGCCCTCGGCGTCCAGGGTGGTCAGGTCGGTGTGGTTGTAGGTGTGGTTCGCAATCTGAATCTGCCCGCTCTGAACCAGCGGACGGAGAACATCAACGTTGTTCTTGAAACCCACGTACGAGGCGTTAATAAAGAAGGTCAGGCGAGTATTCGTACGCTTGGAGAACTCGGCGTAGCCGCGAATAGCCTCGGGGCTGGCACCGTCGTCAACCGTCCACGCGATGTACTTGCCCTCACCCACGAGAGCGTTGCCCACGCCGGGCCACTCGCGCGGCTTATCAATCGGGTTACCGGTGACGGACTGGGTCGGCGAGTTCGTGGCTACAGGTCGGGGAGTAACGGAGGGGCTATCGCTACCGGCCTGGTAGGGAGTAAAGTTGCCGCTCGTGCTGTCGTAGTCGTTATTCGACTTGTTCGAGCAGGCTGCGATGAGCGGAAGCATAGCGGTGCCGAGCACAAAAAGTCGGCGGTTAGGCTGTGAGTGGATCATACCTTCCAGGATAACGCCCGCGTGGGTCCTACAAGAACCTGAACAGCCCCGCCGCCCTAAATAATGCGCATATCACAGCGGGGTCACGTTCTCACCCGCGTATTTAAAGGTATCGACGTGCTGGGCTCGGCCCGCGAGGGGACGGGCTCAGTTACACTAGTGGGGTAAGAGTCTGAGGGGATAACGAATTGCGCAACCTAGTCAATGACGCCGCTGACGAGGCGGTTAACATCGGTTACCGCGTGGCCGACCGCCTGCATAGGTGGCGCGAGAAGCGCGCTATCGCCGCCGGCCGCGAGCCGATTCTTGTTCCCAGCGAGGGGTACGGACGAGTTGCATCCGAAGGGAACCCGGGCTGGGTTCGTATCATCGCCCGAGCCCTCTACAACACGGTCGACCTTGAGCGACTCCTGCAGGTCGTGGAGGGAACCCAAGACACCGCCAACCCCATGCGAGGTTGGCGTGCCTTTACCGCGATCGCTATGTCGGATGCCCCGGTCACCATCGTTATCGGCGGTACCAAGTACGAGGCGTACACCGACCGCGGCGGCGTGCTTGACGTGAAGCTTGAGATCGACCTGGAACCCGGCATGCACGAGGTCATCATGTACGTGCCCGGATCGCGCGCCGTAGCCACCAGCGTTTACATCGTGCCGGAGTCGCAGAAGCTAGGCGTCATCATGGACGTCGACGACACCGTCATGGTGACCATGCTGCCGCGCCCCCTCGTGGCCGCCTGGAATTCCTTCGTGCTCGACGAGCACGCGCGCATCCCGACCCCCGGCATGGCCGTCATGACCGACCGTATTCGCCGTAGTGAGCCGAACGCGCCGTTCATGTACCTGTCCACCGGCGCGTGGAACATTACCCCGACCCTGCGCCGATTCCTGAGCCGTAACGGCTACCCGCGCGGCACGTTCCTGCTTACCGACTGGGGGCCGACCCCCGACCGCTGGTTCCGGTCCGGCACCAAGCACAAGGTGGATTCCCTGCAGCGCCTGGTTGAGGAGTTCCCGCAGATGAAGTGGATCCTGGTTGGTGACGACGGGCAGCGCGACCCGTATATCTACAACGGCTTCGCGGTGCGTTACCCGGACAACGTGGCGGCCATCGTGATTCGTAACCTGACGGTGGGGGAGTCCGTGCTCGCCTCGGGCCGCGTGTGGAGCGATCACCGCGCCGAGCAGATGATGCGCTCACCCCTGTGGATTGAAGCCACCGACGGCGTGACGCTCAGCAAGAAGCTACGCGATCTGGGAATCATCGACTTCTAGACGTTCTCAGCTGCACGTTTTGCGTCCACGCATACCCTATATACGCGTATATGCGGTGAAGGCCGACCACTCCAGCACGGGTGGTCGGCCTTCTCTGCGTACTGAGCTCTGTAGGCTCCAAGCCCGCCCCGGACCCTGCCCCGAAGATTCCGGTTCGTCCATCGGGGCTGTGGGGTGTTTAAGGCTTAACCAACTTAAACCAACGACACACCGGCCAGTCGCGAAGAGTTAAAAATCTTTTGTACAGCTTTAATCACACCCCTTCGTCGCGGTCAGCCCCCGGGTTAAGGGCTCATTAAGAAAACCTGTTCGTCTTTAAAACCCCGTCGTTCCGCGTCATGCTGGGCGAGTGTTAAACCTGCGCTTAAATCAAGCCCGAGGAATACGGCCCCGGACGTCTTAAAACGTCATAGGGGTTAAAAGCACCCTAATAAACGAGCGGGGAGGGCCAACCAAAATGCCGCCCAACTTAAACCCCACCTGTGGATAACCCCGCGAGGTCCCCGAAAATCCGGCGAACTCCACCACCGGGCGGGTGTGGATAAGCCCGAGAGGCACCCCATTAAGTGGGTTCGGCTGTGGGTTTATCGAACGAAACACGACCCGCGCACCACATCATCTTGTGGTGCAGAAATTTCTTGGCACTAGATGTAGTATTAATACTCGGTTCCACCGCTTAGGCCCCTCGGGGCCCTCCCCGCAGAACCGCGAGGTAGCAGATCCGCCCCCGCACGACGGGCGGCACCGCCCCGGCAGGGTAGAGGTACGACGGTGGAGCCCCTAGGAAAACACGCCAGAATCATTCACAAGATAAGCCCGCCCGAGCGGGAGAAAGTAAGAGGCACTCCCATGGTAGTGACCGTGTACACCAAGCCCCAGTGCGTCCAGTGCAACATGACCTACCGCGCCCTCGACGCGAAGGGTATCAGCTACACCAAGGTTGATATCACCGAAGACGCTCAGGCCCTCGAAATGGTCAAGTCCCTCGGCTACATGCAGGCACCCGTCGTCATCGCAGGCGACGAGCACTGGTCCGGCTTCCAGCCCGACAAGATCAACGCTCTGGCAGCGTAACAACCCTGCCGAAACCCGTACAAACGGAAAATCGGCACGGAACCACACCGGCCCACGAGAATAAGGAGTACAGATTGAGTACCGCCCTCACGCCCAACCCCGTCGACGAGCACGCAGAAATCCGCAAGATTCTTATGGATGCACGCAATGCTTCCGAGGGTCGAGCGACCGAGGACGAACTGGACGATACAGCGCCACTCATCGTGTACTTCTCCTCCATCTCCGGTAACACCCACAAGTTCGTGGAGAAGATCCGTGCCCGCCGCCTCCGCCTGCCGCTGCGCACCGGCGAAGACACCCTCATTCTTGATGAGCCGTTCGTGCTCATCGTCCCCACCTACGGCAAGCCCGAAGGCGCCGGTAACGTTCCCCCGCAGGTGGTAAAGTTCCTAAACGTGGATCAGAATCGCGCGAACATGCTCGGTGTGATTGGATCCGGCAACACTAACTTTGGCCCGCTCTTCGGTATCGCGGCAGACATTGTCGCCAAGAAGTGCGATGTGCCCGTGCTCTTCAAATTTGAGCTCATGGGCACCGATTCAGATGTAGAAAAAGTCAACGAAGGATTGGAAGCATTTTGGACGCAAAACTGCCCTCAGCACTAGAAACTCTCGGTGCGAGCCACAACGGCAAGAGCGTGCCCGAGAAGTTCAAGGGTATGAGCTACCACGAGCTGAACGCACTGCTGAACCTCTACGATGAGAACGGCCAGATTCAGTTCGATGCAGACCGTCAGGCGGCACGTCAGTACTTCCTGCAGCACGTCAACAACAACACCGTCTTCTTCCACGACCTGGAAGAGAAGATCGAGTACCTGATCGAGAACCAGTACTACGAGCCGGAACTCTTCGACAAGTACAACTTCCAGTTCATCAAGAACCTGTTCAAGCGCGCCTACGCCGTGAAGTTCCGCTTCCCGACCTTCCTGGGTGCCTTCAAGTTCTACACCTCCTACGCGCTCAAGACCTTCGACGGTCAGCGCTACCTGGAGCGTTTCGAAGACCGCGTCTGCATGGTCGCACTGCTGCTGGCAGAAGGCAACGAGAAGCTGGCCGAGGAGATCGTGGACGAGATTATCTCGGGCCGCTTCCAGCCTGCCACCCCGACCTTCCTCAACGCGGGCAAGAAGCAGCGCGGCGAGCTGGTCTCCTGCTTCCTGCTGCGCATGGAAGACAACATGGAGTCCATCGGTCGTTCCATCAACTCGGCCCTGCAGCTCTCTAAGCGCGGCGGCGGCGTGGCATTCGCCCTGACCAACCTGCGCGAATCCGGCGCGCCCATCAAGAAGATTGAGAACCAGTCTTCGGGCGTTATCCCCGTCATGAAGCTGCTGGAGGACGCCTTCTCCTACGCTAACCAGCTGGGCGCACGTCAGGGCGCCGGCGCGGTGTACCTGCACGCACACCACCCCGACATCTACTCCTTCCTGGACACCAAGCGCGAGAACGCCGACGAGAAGATTCGTATCAAGACCCTCTCCCTGGGTGTCGTGATCCCCGATATCACCTTCGAGCTGGCCAAGAAGAACGAGGACATGTACCTCTTCTCCCCGTACGATGTGGAACGCATCTACGGTGTGCCCTTCTCCGACATCAACGTCTCCGAGAAGTACTACGAGATGGTC
Source organism: Rothia sp. HMSC062F03 (assembly GCF_001836905.1). NCBI lineage: Bacteria > Bacillati > Actinomycetota > Actinomycetes > Micrococcales > Micrococcaceae > Rothia > Rothia sp. HMSC062F03. Next base: position 7,201 of record NZ_KV830898.1, read on the forward strand.
GACGATGCACGCATCACCAAGACCAAGATTAACGCGCGTGAGTTCTTCCAGACCATCGCGGAGATTCAGTTCGAGTCCGGTTACCCGTACGTGATGTTCGAAGACACCGTCAACCGCGCGAACCCCATCGCCGGTAAGGTCATCATGTCCAACCTGTGCTCCGAGATTCTGCAGGTTTCTGAGCCGTCCACCTACCACGCCGACCTCGGCTACGAGACCGTCGGCAAGGACATCTCCTGCAACCTCGGTTCGCTGAACATTGCACTGACCATGGACGGCGACGACTTCGGCAAGACCGTGGAAACCGCGATTCGTTCGCTGACCTCCGTCTCCGACCAGTCCGACATCCGCTCCGTACCCTCCATCGAGCGCGGCAACAAGATGAGCCACGCCGTGGGCCTGGGCCAGATGAACCTGCACGGCTACCTGGCACGCGAGCACGTCTACTACGGTTCCGAAGAAGCACTGGACTTCACCAACATGTACTTCTACACCGTCGCCTACCACGCAATCCGCGCCTCCATGCAGATTGCTAAGGAACGCGGCCAGCGTTTCGAGGGCTTCGAGAACTCGAAGTACGCAACCGGTGAGTTCTTCGCCAAGTACATCGAGAAGGAATGGGCACCGCAGACCGAGCGCGCCCGCGAGCTGTTTGCTAAGCACCACATCCCCACCCGTGAAGAGTGGATTCAGCTGGCAGCCGACGTCGCACAGCACGGCATGTACAACCAGAACCTGCAGGCCGTTCCTCCGACCGGCTCGATTTCCTACATCAACGGTTCGACCTCTTCGATTCACCCGATTGCTTCGAAGATTGAGATCCGCAAGGAAGGCAAGCTCGGCCGCGTCTACTACCCGGCACCGTACATGACCAACGAGAACCTGGAGTACTACCAGGACTCCTACGAAATTGGTTACGAGAAGATCATCGACACCTACGCTGTGGCAACCCAGCACGTGGACCAGGGCCTGTCGCTGACCCTCTTCTTCCGCGATACCGCAACCACCCGCGATATCAACCGCGCCCAGATTTACGCATGGCGTAAGGGCATCAAGACCATCTACTACATCCGTCTGCGTCAGATGGCTCTTGAGGGTACCGAGGTTGAAGGCTGCGTATCCTGCATGCTCTAGGCCCGAACGTCGGAGATATTCAGCCTGAGCTGACACACCATAACTACTAAAGGGGGCGGGGCGGCCGGCCCGCGGCTCCGCGCGATTCAGGGTGACTCGCGCGGAGCCCGACGCGGCCCAGATGAGTCGTCACCGCCCCCAAGAATCGGAGAATTATCATGAGCGAAAAGGTGAAGCTCGTCGACCACGTCGTTGAGGCCATCAACTGGAACCGCATCGAGGATGAGAAGGACCTCGAGGTTTGGGACCGCCTGACCGGTAACTTCTGGCTGCCGGAGAAGGTGCCGCTGAGCAACGACGTGCCCTCCTGGAAGACCCTGACCGACGAAGAGAAGCAGCTGACCATGCGCGTCTTCACCGGTCTGACCCTGCTGGACACCATCCAGGGCACCGTCGGCGCCGTCTCCCTGCTGCCCGATGCCGTGACCGCACACGAGGAGGCCGTGTACACCAACATCGCGTTCATGGAGTCCGTGCACGCGAAGTCGTACTCCTCGATCTTCTCGACCCTCGCCTCCACCAAGGAAATTGATGAGGCATTCCGCTGGGCTTCTGAGAACGAGCACCTGCAGAAGAAGGCCAAGATCATTCTGGCCTACTACACCGGTGACGACCCGCTGAAGAAGAAGGTCGCCTCGACCCTGCTCGAATCCTTCCTGTTCTACTCGGGCTTCTACCTGCCCATGTACTGGTCCTCGCACGCGAAGCTGACCAACACCGCCGACCTGATTCGTCTGATTATTCGTGACGAGGCTGTGCACGGCTACTACATCGGCTACAAGTTCCAGCGCGGCCTGGCGAAGGAGTCCGCGGAGCGTCAGGCAGAGCTGAAGGAGTACACCTTTAACCTGCTGTACGAACTGTATGAGAACGAGGTGGCGTACACCCACTCCCTGTACGACGGCGTGGGTTGGAGCGAGGACGTGAAGAAGTTCCTGCACTACAACGCCAACAAGGCCCTGATGAACCTGGGCTACGAGGCAATGTTCCCGGCTACCGTGACCAACGTTTCGCCGGCCATCCTCTCGGCGCTGTCCCCGAATGCTGACGAGAACCACGACTTCTTCTCCGGTTCCGGCTCCTCCTACGTGATTGGTAAGGCTGTGAACACCGAGGACGAGGACTGGGACTTCTAAGCCTCCTTTCTCAATTTTCTCAACGTGCCTCTTCTCGACGTGAGATAACGTGAGATAAACCGAGCGGAACCCCCGCGTATCCCAGTGTGGATGCGCGGGGGTTCCATCGTTTAACCGGGCTATTTAGCGTGCCAGGATGCAGTGGGCAAGCGCTAGGGAAGCGGGGGAACGGCACCCTGGTTCCAGCTGTGGGCACCTCGCTACAAACTCTTCACCCCGTAGCATAAAAGACTGTTGATATATCGGGGTGCGGGGCGTACTGTGGAACCACTATCCCCAAATCCTGGAAGGAACATCATGCGTTCAGTCGTCATGGAAGCCCCCGGTAAGGTCGTTGTCAACGAGGTCGACAAGCCGACCCTGCTCGAACCCACCGACGCCATCATCAAGCTCGCGGCTTCCTGCATCTGCGGCTCCGACCTGTGGCCCTACCGCGGCGCACAGCCCGTCGACCACCAGGCCATGGGCCACGAATACATCGGCGAGGTCGTAGAGGTAGGCTCCGAGGTTACCACCGTAGCCCCCGGCGACTTCGTCGTCGGCTCCTTCTGCATCTCCTGCGGTGAATGCGAAACCTGCACCGCGGGCTACCCCTCCCGCTGCCTCAAGGCAATCGCAGCAGGCGACGCCTTCATCGGTGCACGCTCCAACGGCACCCAGGCAGAATACGCCCGCGTACCCTTCGCAGACGGCACCCTCGTCAAGACCCCCGCCGCACCCACCGCAGAGCAGATTCCGCACCTGATGGCGGCATCCGACGTGCTCGGCACCGGCTGGTACGCAGCAGACGCAGCGCAGGCAGGCCCCGGCAAGACCATCGTCGTTGTTGGCGACGGTGCAGTCGGTCTGAGCGCAGTCATCGGCGCTAAGCAGCTCGGCGCGGAGAAGATCATCATCATGTCCCGCAACCCCGAACGTCAGGCGCTTGCTAAGGAATTCGGCGCAACCCACATCGTGGAAGAGCGCGGCGAAGAGGGTATCGCCAAGGTTCTGGAGCTCACCGACGGCGTGGGCGCACACGGCGTTGCTGAGGCTGTTGGTACCCAGCAGTCCTTCGACCAGGCACTCGGTTGCGTACGCCACGGTGGTTACATCGGCTTCGTGGGCGTGCCGCACGACAGCTCCATCGGCACCGATAAGCTCTTCGACAAGCAGGTTCACCTGGAGGGCGGCCCCGCCCCCGTGCGCAAGTACCTGCCGACCCTCATCGACCTGATTTACAAGGGCGAGATTGAGCCCGGTAAGGTCTTTGACCTGGTCCTGCCCATCGACGAAGCAGCTAAGGGCTACGAGGCAATGGACCAGCGCACCGCCACCAAGGTGCTGCTGACCATGCCGTAATAGCTGGTCGTAGAGCCGGTTCCTGTACCGGCAATCCGGCATGTACGCGTTACTCATCCCCGCATCCGACCCTGCCCACTCCATGTGAGCGTAGGGTACCGGAAGCGGGGATGATTTTGGTTAAAAACCACTTTCTTGGTGCGCGGGACGGCGAGGTGAGGGACAAATGCGTGAGCTAACACATAGAATGAAAGAGCATGATTCGTACAACTCGAAGGATGACAATGACGAAGAAGCTTTTCCCCTCCGACCTCGAAATCGCGCTTGCTGCCGATCTGTGGCCGATTAGCAAGATCGCAGCAGAGAGCGGCATCAGCGAAGATCGCCTCGAGCCCTACGGCAAGTACGTCGCCAAGGTTCTGCTCGACGAAAGCACCAACGCAGAGACCGCCCGCAAGCGCGGCTCTAAGTACATTGTGGTGACTGCGGTGACCCCGACCCCGCTTGGTGAGGGCAAGACCGCGACCTCCGTCTCCCTCGCACAGGGCTTCGCACAGACCGGCCGCAAGGCTGCGCTGGCTCTGCGTCAGCCCGCAATGGGCCCGACCTTCGGCATCAAGGGCGGTGCCGCAGGTGGTGGCTACTCTCAGATTGTCCCCATGGAGAAGCTGAACCTGCACCTGACCGGCGACTTCCACGCCGTGACCGCGGCCCACAACCTGCTGGCCGCCATGATTGACAACCACCTGCACCACGGCAACGAGTTGCGCATCGACCCGCGCGCAATCGAGTGGCGCCGCGTTATCGACATGAACGACCGCTCCCTGCGCAACATCGTCGTGGGCCTGGGCGAGCGCATGGACGGCGTGGTCCGCGAGACCGGTTTCGACATCACCAGCGCCTCCGAAATCATGGTGATTCTCTCGCTGGCCACCTCCTTCAAGGACCTCCGCGAGCGCCTGGCAAAGATTGTGATCGGCCTGAACTATGACGGCGAGCCCGTCACCGCAGCCGACCTGAAGGCTGACGGTGCAATGTCCGTGATTCTGGCCGACGCCATCAACCCGAACCTGCTGCAGACCCTGGAGCACACCCCGGCCCTGATTCACGCCGGCCCCTTCGGCAACATCGCAACCGGTAACTCCTCCGTGGTTGCCGACTATGTGGGCCTGGAGTACTCCGACTACGTGATTACCGAGGCTGGCTTCGGCGCCGACATGGGTGCCGAGCGTTTCTTCAACGTCAAGTGCCGCGTCTCCGGTCTGAAGCCGGACGCCGCTGTGCTGGTCGTGACCGTGCGCTCCCTGAAGTCCCACTCCGGCCTGTACAAGATCGTTCCGGGCAAGCCCCTGCCCGAGGGCATGCTGCAGGAAAGCCCCTCCGATGTGGAGAAGGGCGCGGAGAACCTGAAGAAGCACATCGAGATTGTGCGCGACTTCGGTGTTCAGCCGGTCGTGGCCATTAACGCCTTCCCGACCGACTTCGATTCCGAGCACGAGACGATTCGCCGTATCGCCGAGGAGGCCGGCGCTCGCGTGGCCATCCACCACGGTGTGGCCGAGGGCGGTAAGGGCACCATCGACCTGGCGAACGTTGTGGCCGAGGCTTGCGACGACGTTTCGGATCTGAAGTACACCTATGATCTTGAGGACTCCATCGAGACCAAGATTGAGAAGGTCGCGACCAAGGTCTACGGCGCGGACGGCATTTCGATTGCTCCGGCTGCCGCTAAGCAGCTCAAGCGCTTTGCGGAGCTGGGCTACTCGCACCTGCCCGTGGTCATTGCGAAGACCCACCTGTCCATCTCTTCGGATGCATCGCTGAAGGGTGCACCGACCGGTTGGACCCTGCCCGTGCGCGAGGTTCGCCTGGCTGCCGGTGCCGGCTACGTCTACGCAATCTGCGGCACCATGCGCACCATGCCGGGCCTGAGCAAGAGCCCCGCGGCTGAGCGCATCGGCTTCGACGAGAACGGCGTGATGGTCGGCCTGTCCTAAGACGGCTGTTTCAGCTGATCTGTAGCTGGTAGAGGCGGCGTTCCTTCCCTAGAGCGGGGGAGGGGCGCCGCCTTTCTGCGCGCCGTGTGCCGATATGGGGTCTGCCGGGTGGTGATCTGGCCCCGTAGGTGATGCTGATTCGTCGGTTGTTTTCGCCGCTCGTCGTCTGTGGAGAGCTCCGCTAGGTGGCTTGAAGACCACCCTCACTATGAGCTGGAGGGTTTATTTACGGGGTGATATACGGGCTGTAAGGGGTTGCCATGAGGGGCCCTTTCGGGGTCTGTAAATCTTAAATTGGTCTGTATGTGTTATTTTTCCTCCTCGATATTTGCTTGAGCCTTATCTTTCGTTAAACACCCTCTGGAGGTTGATTTCTAAGCGAGTCATACACCTGCATTTTGTGAAAATATGGCCTTGACTAGTATTTTTTCTTTTTTGTGAAAATTTTTGAGGTTGCACTTTCGGGTCCATGGAAGGGTGGACGATGAAGCCTTTGTTTATAAAAGCGTTGGCCAACCGGGTGTTTTTAGGGGTGGAGCAGACCAATAAGATTTCCCATTGGAGGCTTTTGTGGGCTGTTCTATGGCGGGTGGCGCGAGGCAATGTGATTAAAATAAGGTGAAAAGTAGTTGCTTCAACTAGAAAGTTTCTTTAGGTTTAGGTTGATGTTCCGCGGAATATCAAGGGAAAACGGGGTATTTTACTTCCGCGCATGTCTCACTGAAGCCCACTGAGAAAGATGCATCTGAGTGCCAAATTAGAGCAAGGCCAAAAATTTTTTTCAGTGATATAGCCCACTTATTGGAGCTGAAAAATAAAATTGGTACGTATGGATATCCTAAAAAACGGGTGCAATTATTACAGAACGGTTACAGTGAGGCTTCGGTCACTTAAATTGGCACTCCGTACCAAAATGGCCCGCCGGACAGGGTGAAAAAACTCCGCTATGATGGATGCATCAAGTAATCGTGAGATTTCCAAAGTCCTCGGGTTGCTTGTGTTTGAGTGAGTGATAGATACCCCTGGGTGTCATGAGAAGCGACTGTGTATCGATGCACGGTCGCTTCTCTGTTTAACTTTCATGCGGTGCCTCGGCTGGAACCTCATCCGAGCTGCACCCGTCCCGGGCAAAGGCTGTGCGTTCAAAGTCGAGCGCACCCAAGAAACCGCCGAGGCGCATCCCGCAGGGGAGTACCCCGGCACCTCCTAAACTGGAACACCCCTTACACTGGAAGTATGACTACATACCCCGAATCCACCCTCATCTTCGAGAACCCCGAACTGACCGTGCGCGCGCTCAGTGTTTCCGAGATGGACAATAGCGTCTACCTCATCACCATGCGCGCCACGGGCGAACAGGTACTCATCGACCCGGCCGCAGAAGCCGAGGAGCTCTACGCCTTCACCCTCGATGCATTACTTCAGGACTGCCCGCAGCTGGAACTCACCGATGCCGAGGACCGCCGCGTGCGCGTCATGGAGAAGGAAGAAGACTTTGATGCCCTCAAACCCCGCGCAATCGGCCTGACCGGCATCCTGGTTACCCACGGCCACTGGGACCACATTCGCGCCATTGCCGAGCTCGAGAAGCTCACTGGCGCAATCACCTCCGCCGGGGATGCCGATGCCGACGCCATTAAGGAGCAGGAGAACTTCGAAGTGGAGGAGCGCTTGCACGGTGGTGAGGTCTTCGATTTCTACCTCTCCGACACCGTGGTGCGCGCCCTGCATGTGCCCGGCCACACCCCCGGATCCATCGTCTACGTGCTCGAAACCGTGTGGGAGGACGGCACCCCCGCAACCCTGTTGTTTACCGGCGATGCGCTCTTCCCCGGCGGCGTGGGCAAGACCGACTCCCCGCAGCAATTCGGCGAACTCTTCTCCAACGTGCTCGAAAAGCTCTTTGGCGGCTTCGATGATGACGCAATCGTGCTGCCCGGCCACGGTCGTTCCACGACCCTCGGTGACGAGCGCCCGCACCTGGAGGAGTGGGGCACCCGCGGCTGGTAGCCCGGCCCCGGCGCGCTCTCGCCGCCACGCGAATTTGGAATGTCTCTTCGTGCGTGCGCGATGCCCCTCCTTCCGTGCGTTTTTGCGGATGCTTCGCGCTTGCCGTGCGGCTTCGCACTGCACCCTTACGCCCCGTACGCCGGGAACTTAATCCCGCCGGCTACGGGGCGCTAAGGTGTAGAATTTAAATTCGAAGATAAGACGAAAGGATTTTCGATGACACCCCGCCCGGCACACGGTAGCACCGCACTCAAAGCGAACGACCTGACCAGTATTCGTGTGCAGGGTGCCCGAGAAAACAACCTTAAGAACCTAGACCTGACCATCCCGCGCGATGCGATGGTCGTCTTCACGGGCCTCTCCGGCTCCGGCAAGTCCTCCCTCGCCTTTGACACCATCTTCGCCGAGGGTCAGCGCCGCTACGTCGAATCGCTCTCCTCCTACGCCCGCATGTTCCTGGGCCAGGTCGACAAGCCCGATGTCGACTTCATCGAGGGTCTCTCCCCGGCGGTGTCTATCGACCAGAAGTCCACCTCCAAGAACCCGCGCTCAACCGTCGGCACCATCACCGAAATCTACGACTACATGCGTCTGCTCTGGGCGCGAATCGGCCACCCGCACTGCCCCGAATGTGGCGAGGAAATCACCCAGCAGACCCCGCAGCAGATCGTGGATATTCTGCAGGAGTACCCCGAACGCACCCGCCTGCAGATTCTCGCGCCCGTCGTCAGCGCACGTAAGGGCGAGTTCGTGGACCTCTTCAAGGACCTGCTCACCCAGGGCTACTCGCGAGCCCGCGTGGACGGCGAAACCGTGCAGCTCTCCGACCCGCCCAAGCTCGCCAAGCAGTACAAGCACACCATCGAGGTGGTCGTCGACCGCATCGTCATTAAGGACGGTATTCACCAGCGCCTGACCGACTCCATTGAAACCGCGCTCAAGCTCGCCGACGGCCGCGTGCTCATCGACTTCGTGGACCGCGAGCAGGACGACCCCGAACGCACCCGCTCCTTCAGTGAAAACCTCGCCTGCCCCAACAACCACCCGCTGCAGATCGACACCATCGAGCCGCGCGCCTTCTCCTTCAACTCGCCGTTCGGCGCGTGTAGCGCCTGCGACGGCATCGGCTCGCGCCTGGAAGTCGACACCGAACTGCTCGTACCCAACCCCGACCTGACCCTCGGCGAGGGCGCTATCGCCCCCTGGTCGCAGGGCAAGGCAACCACCGAATACTGGCTGCGCCTGCTCGCCGGCCTGGGGGAGGAGCTCGGCTTCGACCTGAACACCCCCTTCAAAGACCTGCCCGCCAAAACCCGCGCCGCGATTCTGGACGGTAAGGACTACAAGGTTGAGGTGTCCTACCGTAACCGATTCGGCCGCGAACGCCGCTACACCTCCGGATTCGAAGGCGTGAAGGCGTACATTAAGCGCAAGCACGAAGAAACCGAATCGGACTTCGCCCGCGACCGCTACGAACAGTACATGCGCCAGGTCGCCTGCCCATCCTGCGGTGGCGCGCGCCTGAACCCGACCATCCTCGGCGTGAAGGTCGGCGGCAAGTCCATTGCAGACATTACCGACCTGTCCCTGGCCGATGCGCTCGCCTTCGTGCGTAGCCTGCAGCTCAGCGCCCGCGAAGCCAAGATCGGTGAGCAGGTCCTCAAGGAAATTGACGCGCGCCTGCAGTTCCTACTGGACGTGGGCCTGGACTACCTGACCCTCTCACGCTCTGCAGGTACGCTCTCCGGCGGTGAGGCGCAGCGCATCCGCCTCGCAACCCAGATTGGTTCGGGCCTGGTCGGCGTGCTCTACGTGCTCGACGAGCCCTCCATCGGCCTGCACCAGCGCGACAACCGCCGCCTCATCGAAACCCTCACCAAGCTGCGCGATATGGGCAACACGCTTATCGTGGTTGAGCACGACGAAGACACCATGCGCGAAGCCGACTGGATTGTGGACGTAGGACCCGGTGCCGGCGAGCACGGCGGCGAAATCGTGCACTCCGGCAGCTTCGAGGAGCTGCTGAAGAATACCAAATCCATTACCGGCGACTACATGGCTGGCCGCCGCAGCATCGAGGTGCCCGCCTCCCGCCGACCCGTGGACAAGAAACGCCAGCTGACCGTGCGCGGTGCCCGCGAAAACAACCTCAAGAACGTGACCGTGTCCTTCCCACTGGGCGTGTTTACCGCGGTGACCGGTGTGTCCGGCTCGGGTAAGTCCACCCTCGTCAACGACATTCTGTACACCTCCCTGGCGAACAAGCTCAACGGCGCCAAGCAGGTACCCGGCCGCCACAAGAGCATCGACGGCCTGGAGCACCTGGACAAGGTCATTCACGTGGACCAGTCGCCCATCGGTCGTACCCCGCGCTCGAACCCCGCCACCTACACCGGCGTGTTCGACCACATCCGCAAGCTGTTTGCAGAGACCAGCGAGGCGAAAATGCGCGGCTACACCCCGGGCCGCTTCTCCTTCAACGTCAAGGGCGGCCGCTGCGAGGACTGCTCCGGTGACGGCACCCTGAAGATTGAAATGAACTTCCTGCCGGACGTGTACGTGCCCTGTGAAACCTGCCACGGCAAGCGCTACAACCGCGAAACCCTCGAGGTTCACTACAAGGGCAAGACCATTGCCGACGTGCTCGAAATGCCCGTGGAGGAGGCCGCCGAGTTCTTCGCCGCGTTCACCCCGATTGCGCGCCACCTGAACACCCTCGTGGACGTGGGCCTGGGCTACATTCGCCTGGGCCAGCCCGCAACCACCCTCTCCGGCGGTGAGGCGCAGCGCGTGAAGCTCGCCACCGAGCTGCAGAAGCGCTCCAACGGCCGCTCCATCTATGTGCTGGACGAGCCGACCACCGGCCTGCACTTTGAGGACATCCGCAAGCTACTGGTCGTTCTGCAGTCGCTGGTGGACAAGGGTAATAGCGTCATCACCATCGAGCACAACTTGGACGTCATCAAGTGCGCTGACTGGATTGTCGACATGGGTCCCGAAGGCGGTAGCGGCGGCGGCACCGTCATCGCCGAAGGTACCCCGGAGCACGTGGCGACCGTCAAAGGCTCGCACACCGGCGCGTTCCTTGCGGAAATTCTGAAATAGCGTAGGCAGCCCGACCCCGCGCCCGTGTGGCGCGCAGGGTCGGGCTGAGACCGTATTGCCACCCCGTCTCCCCGTCGATGACACTGCGGCGGGATGCGGTGACCGCATCTCAACCAAAAACTCAATGACGAACGAGAGGACCCCGTGAACACCGAAGATCGCGTCAAAGCAGCCCAAGCCAAGCTCACCGCCCTCGGTGCGCGTCGCGGTGCCGTGACCACCCTGGACCGGGCGCGGCACATCCTGCACACCCAGCTTGAGGCGGACTTCTGCCAGGCGCCCGGCTCGATTAGCCGCGCCCTTCAAGAGCTACGCGACTACCCGGAAGCCGAGAGCCTGCCGCTACTCGCCACCGTACAGCCGCCTTCCGAGAAGATGGGTGCCGCACGCCGCCGCAACGACGACATCTGGGAGCTGCGCGTCGCCAACTACGCGAGCGTCGGCATTCTCTGCGCCAAGCATCCACGCGTACTCGAAAAGGCCATCGACTACATGCTCGGCGACCAGTCGAACTGGCTGGGCGACTATGCACAGCTTCGCCAGCTCAACGAACTGCTCACCCCCTACACCCAGCAGGTTAGCGGCACGAGCATCTACTACACGCCCGGCCGCGCCCTGCTGAACTCGGTCGTACCCGAGGGCGTGCAGGCGCAGGAGGTCAAGTGCGCCGTGCCCGGTGTGGGCATGATGCGCCGCGTCGACCCCGCCGAGCTGAAGGCGGCACTGCTTGCCGAAATTACCGGCGAGCGCACTATTCGCAGGGAGGCGAACGCCTCCGCGGGGGCGCTTGAGGTTGCCCCGGAGGATACGGAAGCGCGCGTAACCCGCCTGCGCGTGGACCTGCTGAGCGAAGAGCAGATTGAGTCGTTCCGCGGGGATAAGCGTTACTCGAACGCGTTGGGCTTTAGCGTGACCCGCCCGGACGTGCTGGTGCTCGCCGCATACCCGGTGGACGAGGATGTACCTGATGCACCCGCGGCGGGGGAGAGCGCCCCTGTGCACGCAGACCCTATCGCTATGGTTGGCCTGAGTGACGATTCGCCCATCATGCGCCAGATCGGCATTGATGTGCTGCCCGCCTTCCGCGGCGCGGGTATTGCGAGTGCCCTGGTGCGCGATGCCGCCCGCCTGACCCTGGCGGAGGGGTACCTGCCGTTCTACGGTACGAGCCCGTCGCACATGCTGTCGCAGAGGGTTGCGTTGAACGCGGGGCTGGTGCCGACCTGGTGGGAGTACGTTTCCACCAGCATGAACGACCTGCCCATGGACTAGAATTGCCCGCGCTGGGTATAACGGACAATAGGTACGCAGCATGTGCGCAAGGCCCCCGAGATTCTGCATCTCGGGGGCCTTTTATGTACTGAGTTTCGCGTGCTAGTTTCGCGGGGGTAGAGCCTTACCAGTTAAAGCTCCGCTCCGTTGCTGGCAATTACCTCGCGGTACCAGTGGAAGGACTTCTTGCGGTAACGCTCCAGGGAGCCGGAGCCGTCGTCGTTGCGGTCCACGTAGATGAACCCGTAGCGCTTGGACATCTGCGCTGTCGAGGCGCTAATCATGTCGATGCAACCCCAGGTGGTGTACCCGAGCACGTTCACGCCGTCCTCAATCGCCTCGCGTACCGCGTGCAGGTGCTGGCGCAGGTAGTCGATGCGGTAGTCGTCCTCCACGGTGAGCTCACCGTTCACCTCGACCAGCTCGTCGCGGGCGCCCAGGCCGTTCTCCACGATGAACAGCGGCTTCTGCCAGCGGTCCCAATACTGGTTGAGGACCACGCGCAGGCCGGTCGGGTCAATTTGCCAGCCCCATTCGCTCGCGGGCAGGGTCGGGTTCACCACGCCGCCGAGGATGTTGCCTTCGCCGCGCTCGCCTCGTGCCGGGTCGCCGGACGCGCAGGTGGACATGTAGTAGCTGAAGGACACAAAGTCTACGGTGTTCTTCAGGTCCTCGCGGTCCTGCTCGGTGATGTTCAGCTCCACGCCCTTCTCACGCAGGGCACGCAGGAAGTAGCCGGGGTAGGCGCCGCGCACGTGCACGTCACCGAACGCGAAGTTCGCCTGCTCCGCCTGCATGGCGGCGAGCACGTCCGCGGGGTCGGGGGTGAGCGGGTAGGTGGGCATGGCAAGAATCATGCAGCCGACCTGGGCGCCCGGTGCCAGTTCGCGTGCCGCAGCGGTGGCGCGTGCGGAGGCGACCAGCTCATGGTGCATTGCCTGGTAGAGGTCGGCGTCGCTGAGCTGCTCCGCCGGGGTGTTGATGCCGCCGGACATGAACGGCAGGTGCAGCATCGAGTTGATTTCGTTGAAGGTCAGCCAGTACCTCACGCGCTTGCCGTAGCGGGCGAACACGGTGCGGGCGTAGCGTTCGTAGAAGCCGATGAGCTCGCGGCTGGTCCAGCCGTTGTACTGCTCGACCAGGTGCAGCGGGGTTTCGTAGTGGCTGAGGGTGATGAGCGGCTCCATGCCGTGCTTTTCGAGCTCGTCGAGCACGCGGTCGTAGAAGGCGAGGCCCGCCTCGTTGGGGGTTTCTTCGTCGCCGCGGGGGAAGATACGCGACCAGGCGATGGAGAAGCGGAAGACCTTAAAACCCATCTCCGCGAGCAGGGCGATGTCTTCGCGGTAGCGGTGGTAGAAGTCGATGCCCTCCAGCTTGAGGTTGTCCTCGGTGGGTTCCGCGGTGCGCGGGTACAGGCCGCCGGCGGGCAGCACATCCTGCAGGCTGGGGCCCTTGCCGTCTTCGTTCCAGGCGCCTTCGAACTGGTTGGCGGCGGTGGCGCCTCCGAAGAGGAAACCGGCGGGGAACGCGCCGAGCGGCTGCGGCTCGGTCAGCGCCGGGTCGGAGTTGGGCAGAGCGGTGGTTTGGGCGGTGATGTGCTGGTCCTGATGCACGGCGTCCTCCAAGGTGCTGTGGGTCTTTCTTCTACCCTAGCGGAGGGGGTGGGGGATTACTAGGTTTTGCGCTGTTTGGGACGCTATCGGGCGCGCAAAAGCCCGGTGTTCTCACACGAAAATTCACGTGAGAACACCGGGCTTTTACGCGGTGCTCCTATACAGCGCTTTTACGCTGAGCTAAGCCGCCGCGGGGTCTGGGCCGCTAGTTGGCGAAGCCGAGCGCGAACAGCCACGCGGTACCGACCGCACCCCAGACGACGAGGTTCACGATAGCCGCCATGAAGCCGATCTTGAACCATTCGCCCACGCTGAAGTAGCCGGAACCGTAGTACACGCCTGCGGGGCCGGAGGCGTAGTGGGTGATGCCGCCAATCAGGTTGCCCATGAAGCCGAGGAACAGTGCCGCGAACATCGGCGGAACACCCGCCGCGACGGCCGCACCGAGGAACACAGCGTACAGGGCCACGATCTGGGCGGTGTTCGAGGCGAACATGTAGTGAATGAAGAAGTAGGCCAGAACCAGCACGGTGAAGGCCAGGGGCCAGGCCATGCCGCTGACGCTGTGGGCGGCCTGCTGGCCAATCCAGTCCACGACCTTGAGCTTCTTCAGGTGGTCGGCCATGCCGACGAGCACGGCGAAGAAGATGAGGGTGGACCAGGCGCTGGAGTTCTTCGCCATGTCCTTCCAGGTCAGGACCTTGGTCACCAGCAGAATACCGATGCCGAAGAAAGCGGCGCTGGTGGCGTCAATACCCAGTGCGGTACCGGTCACCCACAGGATTAGCAGCAGCACGAAGGTGCCGAGCATAATCCATTCCTTCACGCTCATGGGGCCCATTTCGTGCAGTTCCTCGCGCGCGTGCTCGGGTGCGTTCGGGGTCTTTTTGATGGTCGGCGGGTAAATCTTCGACATGATCCACGGCATGACAATCAACGCGGCAAGACCGGGAACGATGGCTGCGAGCGCCCAGGTACCCCAGTCGAGGTTGATGTTGTGGTCGTGTGCGAACTTCTGTGCCAGCGGGTTACCCGCCATCGCGGTCAGGAACATGGCGGAGGTGATGGTGTTGACCTGCGCCTCAGTCATGAGCAGGTAGGAGCCGAGCTTACGGCGTGATTCGGGGGTTTCGTTGGTGGAGCCGTTGACCTCGGAGAGGGAACGGATAATCGGGTAAATCACGCCACCGGCACGCGCAGTGTTGGAGGGGGTGGCGGGGGCGAGAACCAGGTCGGTGATTGCCATACCGTAGGACAGGCCGAGGGAGGACTTGCCGAGCGCACGCACGAACAGCAGTGCGATGCGCTTGCCCAGACCCGTAATGAGGAAGCCGTCGGCGATGAAGAAGGCGGCCACGATAATCCAGATGGAGGAGTTGCCGAAGCCGGTCAGCGCCTCATTCTTGGCGGCCATCGTGCCGGTAATCATTGCGGCGCCCAGGCCGACGAGCGCCACGGACGGGGTGGGCAACGGCTGGAAAATCAGGCCGAGAATGGTACCGACGAAGATGGCGAGCATGTGCATGCCGCGCGGGTCGACGCCTTCGGGGGCGGGAACGAACCAGATGGCGAGGGTGACGGCTACGATGATGGCAACCTGCACGATAAGTTTCGTGCGCTTGGACTTCGCCGCCTTCACCTCCTCGGCGGATGCGGCGGTGGGCGCCGCTGCGTTGGCGGGGGTGGACTGTGTCATGGTCCGATCTCCTTTGCGAACCGTACAGGTTGGCGCGCTCGGGGAGGGGTTCTCACCGGGCGCGGAGTGCGTTTCTTCTGCGTTGTCATGCTGTGTCTATGTGCTCGGTGCGGCTGTGTGGGGTATCGCACCCTAGCACCTTTAATCTTAGCGTTTGGTGGTGCCGTGCTAAAGGGGTAAGCCGGCGCATTTGAACAGGTGAGCATTTTTCTGCGCGGGCGTTTTCGCAGCCGCCGGTAAGATAGAAAACGTGCAGATTATTCGAGAAACCACACCCGAGTCGGGTGATATCCTCATCCACCACGAGCAGACGGTGCAGATGCTCCGCGAGGTCGCAAGCGGCCAGCGCGAGGCGACCCTGCGCATGTACCAGCCGAACCCCACGGTGGCGTTCGGCCGCCGCGATGAGCTGAACCCCGGATTCGCCGATGCCGTGGCCGCGTGCGAGGAGCACGGCTTCAGGACCCTGGTGCGCAAGGTGGGCGGTCACGCCGCCGCGTACCACCGCGGATGCCTGGTGGTGGACCACTTCCAGCCGGCCACCGACGCCCGCAGCGGCAACACGGTGCGCTATCGGCTCTTCGGCTCCATGTTCGCCCAGGCCCTGCGCGAGGTCGGCGTGGATGCGCGCGTGGGCGAGATCCCGGGGGAGTACTGCCCCGGCGAGTACTCGGTGTACGCGCAGCTTCCCGAATCCGCCGGCGGCGGGCGCATCAAGCTGGTCGGCACGGCCCAGCGCGTGGTGAGCGGCGGCTGGTGGTTCAGCACGGGCATCGTGGTTTCCGATTCGGCCTCGCTGCGGGCGGTCACCGCGGATGTGTACCGCGCCCTCGGCATGGACCTCGACCCGGCGACGGTGGGCGCGGCGCAGGATGCGAACCCGAGCCTGCTCATGGAGGACCTTGAGGACGCCATCGTGGAGGCCTACGCGAGCCACGGCTTCAAGTAGGCGGCCCGAGCGGGAACCCCGGAACATCCGTATACAGTAAACGCACTAGAGTAAAGCAAAGGAGCGCATATGCGTTGGGGTCAGATTAAAGACGAGAAGGGCAGCCGCGCCGTCTGTTTCTTTGAGGAAACGGTCTACGAGCTGCCGGCCAAGTTGAGCCCTCTACTCAATTTCTACAGCCGGTTCCGCCTGAACTTTGGCGACCCGAAGAACGCGCTGTCGATTCTGAAGGAGAACGGTGCGACGGTCATGGGTCACGGCGAGCAGCTCTGGGAATCCCTGCCCTTCGTGCGGCCGCTAGATAAGCCCGGCAAGGTCGTGTGCGCGGGCCTGAACTACCGCGACCACGCCGAAGAGATGAACCTGCCGGTGCCCGAGTACCCGGCGCTCTTTGCGAAGTTCTCGAACGCGCTCATCGGCCCGAACGATCAGATTCGCATGCCCGCCGACGACGGCACGGGTAGCACGAAGGTCGACTGGGAGGTTGAGCTGGGCCTGGTGGTCGGGGTGCGCCTGCGCAACGCCACCGAGGAGCAGGCGCTTGAGGCGCTGATGGGTTACACGGTCATCAACGATGTGTCGGTGCGTGACTGGCAGGGGCGTTCTTCGGAGTGGTTCCAGGGTAAGAACTGGGATGCGATGACTCCGTTCGGCCCGGTCATCGTGAGCGCCGACGAGGTGGATCCGCTTGCCGGCCTGGAGCTGACCTGCGCGGTGGACGGTGAGGTGCGTCAGCGCGGCTCGACCGCAGACATGCTGTTCAGCCCCGCGTACCTGCTGTCGTATATTTCGCGGTTCATGACCCTTGAGCCCGGCGATATCGTGGCCACGGGTACGCCCGCCGGCGTGGGGCTTTCGCTGCATCCGCGCCGGTGGCTGAAGCCGGGGCAGGAGGTGCGCACCCGCATCGAGGGCATCGGCGAGCTGGTGAATGTCTGCTCGGAGGCAGGCGCGCTGTAGGGGAGTGCCTGCAGGATAGGGACGATGCGGGATCGGTTCGGCCGATACGGTTTCGTGCCGGTTCCTGTTGAAAAGGCCCGGATTGCGGCCCTTCGCACGGGTCCTCAGAAGGCCTTCAGAACCGAATACTTATGCATCCCATCCGCGTCGGCAAGGCGCGGGTGGGATGTCTTTTTATGCCTTATCTGCCTAGTGGAAACCGCGCAATGGGGATTACATTCTAGGGTAAGAAAAATTGCAGGGATGAATGATTACTCTGTGTGTAAGAGTGGGATTAGGGCGTAAAAACCCTCAACCTTTACCCCGATTTCACCCTCTCGCGAAGGGGCTCGGGGTGTTTGTGGCGGGGTGGCTGCGGGGGTGCAATGGGGCAGGAGTCCCAGGATGTGGCCAGGTGTGAGAAATTCAACATTTGTCATGTCGGGGGTCACGGTGGTCTTATTTGGTGCACCATTTCGGGGAAGGGTGCGGATTTTTTGTTTTTCGTCGGGAGTTTCCTCTGACTAGGAGGAAGGCTTAGGCACTCCGGTGCAAATTCTTTTGAATCGAACACCGGTAAATACATTACAGTGCAGTGATAATTCACCCTGAACCTAAACCTTTAGCGACTATACGAGTGGTTGTTATCACATTCTCGTTTTGCGCTTACCCCTCGGGAATCGGTAGGGTATGGGGATTGTCTGAGAGTTTCCTGGGAATTCCTGCCAGTTTCTCGGGGGCATCGCAACGCACTCGCAGACGAATATTTCACTCACGTCCGTGTTTGTTCATACAAACGCACTCACTCAAACAAGCCGACACGAACGGAAGAAAAACGCATGACCATTACTGCACCCAAAAACCAGGTACAGAACCCCGCGGTAGCCACTGCTGAGGCCGCCGCGCAGAACTTTACGCAGGCCCTCGCGCTAACCTCCGCGACGGGTCTGGCCGCCGGCTCGGAGCAGCACGCGAACCCGCGCGTTGCCGGCCGCCGCCGCGCATCCCTCGCCGTTACCGCGGCACTGGCCACCGCCCTCACCGGCGCCAACCTGCCGGCGACCTTCGCGGCTCCCGCCGCTTCGACGACCGCGCACAGCACCTCCGATGGAACCACCTGCGTTGAGGCCGGCCAGAAGAACGTGCCGACCCTCGCAACCCTCACCTCCGTGGCACCCGGCCCCACCTGCTACTGGAACGACGACCCGGCCGCCCAGACCATCAACACCCTGGCACCGGTGAACTCGTCCCTGACTCGGGAAAACCTGATTACCACCGAGAACACCTCGCCCCTGAGTGGCAAGCTCGCCAGCGACTCCTTCGCCGCGCAGAAGCTCACCGGCACCGAAGCCGTCGCCCCCAACAGCAGCGAGATTAGCCGCACCTTCCTCGAGTACAGCGCAGACGCCGGTAACCACCCCGTCACCACCGCCATTAACGCGGGTACCGTCCGTAAGGACCGCTCCCAGACCGTTGGCGCCCACGAGAACATCCCGACCCTCGCAGTGAACTCCGCCAACCCCCACCAGGAGTACGTCGAGGTCGTCTCCCGCGACCAGCGCGTCAACGCCAAGGCCGAGAATAAGCGCATCCTGACCGGCGGCGTGCCGATTCCGGGCTGGCTGGCCGAAGACCACGGCCTCTCGGGCGACCAGTCCCTCGCCCTGTACGACGAGGCGACCGGCATCTGGCGCTCCTACTTCAAGTTCGTGAAGGACGCCGACGCCCAGACCTACACCAGCACCGCCCGCGTACAGGTTGGCGGCGGCAACGCCTCCACCCCCACCAGCGCGAAGATTCAGTACGAGACCGTGGGCCGCGGCAACGCCGGCCAGACCGTGACCATCAAGGCCCCCGTAAGCATCGACGTGAAGTCCGGCAACGCCCGCACCTCGTACCCGATCGCGCGCGGCGCCAAGTTCCGCCTGGCCAAGAACGTGCCCGGCGCGTCCATCAACGAGACCACCGGCGAGATTACCTACAAGGTGCCTGCAGGAACCCGCGGCACCGTGGATATTCCCGTGGCAGTGGACTACCCTGCGACCTACCACGTCTCCTCGGGCGGCTACATGCTCGCCAAGCCCAACTTCGAGGGCGTGGGCGAGGACAACTACTGGCTGACCCTCAAGAACGGCACCTCCTCGGTCGTGGGCATGGCCAACGAGCTCACCCAGATTGGCGTGGACGAGCTGAAGGCCGGCAAGATCAACCACATGGTCTCCATCACCGCAGCCGACTACGCCGCCATGAGCGCCTCCTTCCCCGCGAAGGGCACCGACGGCAAGCTGGACCTTTCCAAGTACCCGAACGCACCGCGTGCCGGCCAGCGTGGCTTCCTGCCCGCCAGCTTCGACGTGGAGGAGTTCCTGGCCAACACTGGCCACGCGGACGACCAGCTCACCCGCATGATCCTGACCGCGATGAAGGAATACGGCTTCATCCTGACGGACCATAACCTCTTCACCAACGCCTTCAACCTGGAGGCCCCCAGCTCCTACGCGCCCTACGCCCGCCAGGGTAAGAACGTGTACAAGGAAGACCCGCAGCTGGCCGCCATGTTCGCGAACTTCGTGCCCAGCGGCTTTACGGGCAACCAGTTCCCGTGGCAGCAGGTGCAGTGGATGCCGGTGAACTACACCGAGTCCGCAGAGAACGCCGCCCGCCGCGAGGGCCTGCAGGTTCCCGAGACGAACGCCGCCACCGATGCGAAGACAGTCACCAACAACGCGGCAGATAACGCCGCCGATAAGGATAAGCAGGGCGCCGCGGAGAAGATTGCACGCCCCGTGACCGCACGCAGCCTGCGCGTTCGCCGCGCCACCGTGCGCACCCCGGATGCGCCGCGCATCAGCGACGCCGACAGCCAGGCGACCGCGGTGAACCAGGCCTCGGGCGCCGTGAAGTTCAGCTTCCCCGCTGACTCCTACGGCAAGACCGGAACCGGCTCCGGCGTGATTTACCAGCCGGCAGAGCATCACGCCACCGTCTACTCGGGTGAAACCGCCGTGGCGCAGAGCGTGCACCAGAGCCACAAGGTCTCCCCGAACTACCGTTACGCCCGTGACTACAATTTCCAGGAAATCGAGCAGACCCCGAACTTCCGCCCCAGCCGCTGGGTGAACAAGGAGAAGGTCAACACCGCTGGTGGCCAGTTCTCCAGCGCCGAGACCGGTATTCGTTTTGCCTCCAACGGCAAGACCGGCACCTACTCGATTGATCTGAACACCCACGAGGTCACCGGCACCACCTGGGACCTGCGCCGCGATAATGGTTCGAAGATTACTGTGAACCGCACCGGCAAGGCGCCCGCCCGCATGTCCGACGTGAAGGCGAAGAAGGGTGCAGCCGCGCAGCTGTACTCGATCCCGCTGAAGGTGCACGTTGTGGATAAGAACAGCCCGATTGCCCGCGAGGATTCGGTCTCGCTGTACTCGGGTACCACCCAGAACGTGGCGGTGCTGAACAACGACGAGGCTTCCTTCGGCGCGTTCAGCCGCGGTGAGACCGTGAAGAAGCTGGAGCTGCTGAACCAGCGCGGCCAGGTCGTCAGCTCCTACAGCGACGAGTACGGAACCTACCGCGTGGTGAACCTGCCCGACGGCACCCAGGGCATTGCGGTGACCGCCAAGTCGAAGCAGGGCTTCGCGCCGCTGGTTCGCTACCGCGCGGTGACCGACAAGGGCGTGAAGTCCTCCGAGGGCTACCTGCAGGTGGCCGTCGCTAACCGCTAGCCGGACGCACCAGCAGTATTAGCGCACATAGGGGAGAGGGGCACGTCAAGAAAGCACGCCGCGCAGGCGTAACTTCCTTGACGTGCCCCGCACCTGTACATAAGGTGAAAATACTATGACTAGCCACCACGAAGACCACCACGAAAATTCCGCCGAAGCTAACACCCACCACGCCGCCAACCACGCTACCGGGGCGCCCGCCTCTGCGCCTCTCTTCGAGGGGCGCGGCCCCAAGGACTGGGAGGAGCAGTTCGGCCCGTCCGTGGCGATCTTCTCGGCGCTCGCGAACCCGCTGCGCCTGGCCATTGCGCACCACCTGGTGCACCGCCCGCACAGCGTGAGCGAGCTGCACACCTGCCTGGGTATTTCGCAGCCGCTCGCCTCGCATCACCTGCGCATCCTGCGTGAGGCGCACGTGATTGACCGCGAGCAGCACGGCCGCACCACGATTTATCGCCTGAAGGACCATCACATTAGTCACATTGTGACGGACGTTCACGAGCATACGCGTGAGCATCATGCGGACTAGTCCGCCCTCAAGCTGAGCGTTGCCTGGGAGCCGTTGTAAGATGGTGTGTGTCCGTGCACCAGTACAGTGCGGAATAGTATGCGCACCCGCGGCGCCCCGAGCGGCCGCGAGCGCCTGAGTTAAGGAGACTTATGTCTGCCGCTGATTCTTCAGCAATTGTTATTAGCGTTTCTGGTGAGGAGCGCGAGGTCACCGCGAAGACTGCCGCTGAGCTGTTCGCTGACGACCCGAAGATCGTTGTGGCACGCGTGAACGGCGTGCTCGTTGATCTCTCCCACGAGCTGTCTGCTGGCGATTCCGTTGAGCCGGTTTTCATTCACGAACCGGACGGCCTGAACGTTCTGCGCCACTCCGCTGCGCACGTAATGGCGCAGGCGGTGCAGGAGTACCGCAAGGACGCCAAGCTGGGCATCGGCCCGTACATTACTGACGGCTTCTACTTTGACTTTGATGTGGCTGAGCCCTTCACCCCGGAAGATCTGAAGAAGATCGAGAAGTCGATGATGAAGATCATCAAGTCCGGTCAGCTGTTCCGCCGCCGCGTGGTCACCCACGACGAGGCTGTCGCCGAGATGGCGAACGAGCCGTACAAGCTGGAGCTGCTCTCCCTGACCCAGGGCCCCGGTTCTGGCGCGGATGCTGCCGAGGGCGCATCCGTGGAGGTCGGCGAGGGTGAAATCACCATCTACGACAACGTGCACCCGAAGACCGGCGAGACCGTCTGGAAGGACCTCTGCCGCGGCCCGCACCTGCCGAACACCAAGCTGATCGCTAATGGTTACGCCCTGATGCGTGCCGGTGGCGCGTACTGGCGCGGTTCTGAGAAGAACCCCATGCTGCAGCGTATTTACGGTACCGCTTGGCCGACTAAGGACGAGCTGGTGGCGTACAAGGAACGCATCGCTGAGGCGGAGCGCCGTGACCACCGCCGCCTGGGCCGTGAACTGGACCTGTTCTCCTTCCCGAAGACCATTGGCCCCGGCCTGCCGGTCATTCACCCTAAGGGTGGCGTGATTAAGCGCGAGATGGAAGACTACGTGCGCACCCGCCACATTCAGGAAGGCTTCCAGTACGTCAGCACCCCGCACATTTCGAAGGAAGACCTGTTCTACACTTCCGGTCACCTTCCGTACTATGCGGACGGCATGTTCCCGCCCATGGAGCTGGACAACGGTCATTACCGTCTGAAGGCTATGAACTGCCCGATGCACAACGAGATTTACCGTTCTCGTGGCCGTTCGTACCGTGAGTTGCCGCTGCGTTTCTTCGAGTTCGGCACCGTGTACCGTGACGAGAAGTCCGGCGTGCTGCAGGGCCTGACCCGCGTGCGCATGATTACCCAGGACGACTCGCACTCGTACGTGACCAAGGAGCAGGCACCGGACGAGGTGCGTCACCTGCTGAAGTTCATGCTGAGCCTGCTTGAGGACTTCGGCATGACCGACTTCTACCTTGAGCTGTCGACCCGCGACACTGAGGGTGATAAGAAGGATAAGTTCATCGGTACTGATGAGCAGTGGGAAGAGGCTACCGCGGTTCTGGAGCAGGTTGCGAAGGAGACCGGCCTGGAGCTCGTTCCGGATCCGGGTGGTGCTGCGTTCTACGGCCCGAAGATTTCGGTTCAGGCGAAGGACGCGATTGGCCGTACCTGGCAGATGTCGACTGTTCAGTATGACTTCAACCAGCCGAGCCGTTTCGGTCTGGAGTACCAGGCCGCTGACGGCACCGTGCAGGAACCGGTCATGATTCACTCGGCGAAGTTCGGTTCGATTGAGCGCTTCCTGGGCGTGCTGACCGAGCACTATGCGGGTGCGTTCCCGGCATGGCTCTCGCCGGTCCAGGTCATTGGTGTGCCGGTTGCTGAGGCGTTCAACGACTACATGACCGAGATCGCGGACAAGCTGCGTGCGCACGGCGTGCGTGTTGAGGTGGATTACGGTTCGGATCGCTTCACGAAGAAGATTCGTACCGCGTCTACTGAGAAGGTTCCGTTCATTCTGATTGCTGGCGGTGAGGATGCGGAGCACGGCGCTGTTTCGTTCCGTTTCCGCGGCAACAAGCAGGAGAACGGTGTGCCCGTGGATGAGGCTGTGGCACGTATTGTGGAGCATATCCGCAACCGCGTGAACGAAGACCCCAAGCCCAGCACGGAGGCTGCTGAGTAGTACTAGGCTTTCTGGTCTAGCTCATATATAGAAACCACCCCCTTTGCGGCGACAAGCTGCGGAGGGGGTGGTTTCTTTGTGTATTCTAAAAAGAGGAGTGTTCCAGTCTAAAATTTTTCACCACGGTCTTATAATTGAAATGATGATTATATTTGAAAAATAATAACGACAAGGAATTATTTGGTCTATGTAATTAAATCTAGATATCTGGAAGGTGAAAGTGGAAGTAAATCTGTGGTTGTTTCCTGTTATTTTTATGGTCCATGAGATGGAGGAGATAGTAGGTTTCAGGGTATGGTTTGAAAAAAATCTTGACCTAATAGAAAAATATAGCATCCTTCGAAAATTGTATAGAAACTTCAGTACTGAAGGGTTTGCGGTTGCGGTTCTTGAAGAATACGTGATATGTATTGCGGTGACCTATGTGGCTACAATATGGAAAATGTATGTAGTGTGGATAGGTGTGTTTATCGCATTCTTGATACATTTATTAATTCATATAGCGCAAAGCATCGTAGTAAGGAGGTATATTCCGTCGCTAATTTCAAGCATTGTACTTTTTCCGGGTAGTGTTTATTTAGTATATAGTTCCGTTGAATATTTGGGGCTTACTTTTGAAAGTATAGTTGCAGCATCCATTCTGTGTGTAATTTTAATGTTTCTAAATTTGATATTTGTTCACTGGATAATGGGGGTAGTGACTCGTAAAATTGATAATAAAACACAATGAAAAGATGTAGCACGAAACAACCGTCAGATTCCTCTCAATTTTGGCGATTTTCTCGATAGATCAATATTATGTATACTGTAGATATTTAATATAGCCCTGAAATGGCGTATCGCTGTTGATTATTGAGGGAGCACGAGCGTATGAAGTCGAATAAGTATGTTCCTGTTGGGATGTTGTTCTTGATCCTGGCAATTATCTTGAATGTAGTGTCAAATATCAGCGACCTGGTGCTTGGAATTCTCTATGGCATCTCAATAGCAGTATTGATTATTGGACTATTTAATAGTCGAAAATAAGTGCTGTAGCAGACGAAAATGGACCCGGCAGACTATCCATCAGATAGCCCGCCGGGTCTTCTCATACACAGCACACAGGGGATTAGTTCTGAGAACCGTCAAGGTTCTGCAGGAACACACCCAGCGAAATGTTCGGATCAGTTTCCAAAACCCAATCCGCATTACCGCTCGAAGCGCCGCCCAGAACAAAACGGGAAGCAGCAGACTGGCTTGTAAACTCAATCGGTTTCACAATCTTCAAACCATCCAGGTGACCGGCGGCAACCTGCTCAGCGCGGGTAACTTCCAAAGCCTCCAAATCCTTCAGATAGCGCGCCTCGGCCTTCTTCGGTGCACGCACCGGCAGAAGCTCACCCTCAAATACCTCAACGCCCACACGAGTACCAGAGATATTGACAATCCGAGCGCGAGCCGGATGCTTCAACTCCTTGCGCTTAATGCGGAATACTGCATCAGCCAAGGCGGCAGGGAGTTGAGCTTCTTCCGGCTGAGAAATAGTAGAAGAATCATCAGCCGGTGCATTCGCTGTTGCCTCTGTACCCGTCGACTTAGCCTTCTTCGGGGTGATGGGCTCAAACATGCGGTGACCACTCGCGCGTAGCATCAGTAGAACTTCAAGGACGAGGGAACGCAGAATTGCTTTCTTCACTTTTGCGATATTTCCGGCGAAGGGGATAATGCCATTCTCTAGACGATATCTGCCAACCTTCTGAGCCTCACGACAGAACGCGCTTTCCAGGTAGTTCAGTTCCGTCGCTTCCCAAGAATTGTCGGTGGAAGTAATCAGATACGCGGTATCCCAGAAATCCTTAGAGCGGTCATGCTCACGAATACGGCCTATCAGCCCATTTCCATTCAGGCGTTTTGCCGCCTGGCCAACATACAGGCGGGGGTCGTTTGCTGAGGAATTCGTGAGGAAGTAGATACCGGAGAAATGCAGTTCCTCTTCGTTTTTATATTTCTCAAGCAGAGTGCGGGGGAGCTTATCAATCGTGATGTTTCGGTTATAGAGCTGGTAAGTAACACGCTCTACAACATCGCCCTCCCAAAGAGTTGTATATAGCCGAACAGTAGCCGGGGTGATAGACACGGTGCTCCTTCGCTGCCGTTGTGAGTGAACAATCGAGATGAGACCCTTATAGGGTTCCTGAGTAGCAATAATACAGGGTTATTGATTCCTGCGAGATACTTCAAGTCATCAAAAGGACCCGGCGGACTATCACATAAGATAGCCCGCCGGGTCCCTTCTTTATGCCGCTATGTGCTCAGCCCGTTAGCGGGTGGTGCGTTCCAGCAGCTGCAGCACGTTCTGGTAGCTGTGGCCGGTCGCCTCCGTCATACCCTGCTCACAGGTGCGGTTCGCCGAAATGTATGCGGCGAACTGCTTCTGCTCGCTCAGCTCCGCAGCCTCAGCCTCCGTAGCGCTCGCCGTCAGCTCGGGGTGCAGCATACCGCGGTCACCCGCATAACCACAGCAACCCCAGTGCTTCGGCACGTACACGTCGTCACTCATCGCGTTCGCAATCTTCTCAAACGCAGGCTGAGTACCCAGGTGAGTCATGGAGCAGGTCGGGTGCAGAGCAACCGACGGCAGGGGAGCGGACACAGTCAGCTTGTCCAGCATGTTATCGGCGGCGAACTGAACCGCATCGTACATGCGCAGACGCGAGTAGTCCGGCTCACCCGGCTTCAGACCGTTCACGATCTTGTGCTCAAGCGCCTTAATAACCTTCTCACGCATCACTTCAAGGCCCTCAGTACAGGACGAAGCGTCACACACGACCGGCAGGCGGCCACCGTCAGTAGCCTCCCACAGGGACTTCAGCACACGGTCGCTCATAATCGAGTAGCCGTCGGTAAAGCCCTTCGACTTCCACGGGGTAGCACAGCACATCTCACCAATATTGTCCGGGATGCGGTACTTCACGCCGGTACGCTCGCACAGGCGGATGAACGCCTGGGTTGCGTTGACCGGGTCGTGCTTGCCGTCGCCGTCCACGCCGCCGAACATGGAGTTCACGCAGGCGGGGAAGAAGACAATCTCAGCGGTTGCGTCCTTATGCGGCTTACGCGCCGGGCCACCAACCGGCAGGTCCTTCTTGTAGGAAGGAACCATGTCGTCGCCCATGACCTTACGGGCGATGTTGGTGGTACCGTGCACCACGGGGAACGGCAGCTTCTTAGCCACAGTCAGAGACTTACCGGCGACCTTGTCCATGATGCCCCACTGCTGTGCGGCGACCTTCCAGCCGGTAGCGGCCAGCTTGTCCTGGTTCTCAGAACGCAGGCGGCGAATCAGATCACCGGTGTTAATGTTCACGGGGCAGCGGGTCTGGCACATGCCGTCCACTGCACAGGTCTCAATGCCGTAGTACTCGTACTCCTTACGCAGGCGCTCAGCGAGCTCGTGGTCGCCGTTCGCCTCAGCGGCAGCAATCTCACGGCGCAGCACAATACGCTTACGGGGGGTGAGGGTCAGGTTGCGGGAGGGGCAGACCGGCTCACAGTAGCCGCACTCCACACAGCGGTCGACTTCTTCCTCAACGGTCTCAGCGACCTTCAGATCGGTCACGTAGTCGGTGCCCGGCTCAACCAGCAGAACGCCGGGGTTCATGAAGCCCTTCGGGTCAATGAGGCGCTTAATCTGGCGCATCACGTCGAAGAGCTCGTCACCGAACTGGCGGCTCACAAACGGAGCCATGATACGGCCGGTACCGTGCTCAGCCTTCAGCGAGCCTTCGTTACCCAGAATCAGCTGAACCATTTCCTCGGTGAAGTCGCGGTAGCGGTCCAGCTGCTTCGGGTCGCGGAACTGCTCGTTCAGCATGAAGTGGATGTTACCGTCCTTCGCGTGGCCGAAGATCACGGAATCCTGGTAGCCGTGCGAATCGAACAGCTTGGTCAGGTCGCTACAGGTGTTACCCAGAACCTCGACGGGCACAACCACGTCTTCGAGCAGTGCGTTGGTGCCGGAACGGCGGTTACCTGCAACGGTGGTGTACAGGCCACGGCGGGCAGCCCACAGTGCGTTACGCTCAGACAGCTTGCTGGTCATCGACACGGGCGACGCCACGGGCAGGCTCTTAAACATGGGTGCTGCGGCGGCAGCCAGGTCGTTCAGCTCCTGCTCGGAGTTGCCCTGGAACTCAACCAGCAGGGCGGCGTGGTCCTTCACGTCAATGGCGGCGAGCGCCTCCGCAGCCTGGCCGGTACGCTGAGCCACGCGGATGCTGGTGGCGTCCATGAGCTCGACGGTGGCCAGCTTGTTGGCAACCAGCTCGGGTACGGAGCGTGCAGCATCAATCAGGTTGTTGAACACCAGCAGGCCGGTGGAAATGTTCTTCAGAATCGGGCGGGTGCGGTAGGTTGCCGAAGCAACAAAGCCGAGGGTACCTTCCGAACCAATCAGCAGGTGCTGCAGAATGTCCACGGGGGTTTCAAAGTCGACCAGGGAGTTCAGGCCGTAACCCATGGTGTTCTTCATGGAGTACTGCTGGCGAATCTTCGCCATGGATTCGGGGTTTTCGGTGACGCGCTTGCGCAGGCGCAGCAGGCCCTCGTGAAGTTCAGGTTCGAGGGAGCGCAGCTTCTGATCGGCGTCCGGTTCTGCGGTGTCAATGATGGTGCCGCTGGGCAACACGAACACCATGGAATCCAGGGTGTTGTACGTGTTGTAGGCGGTACCCGAAGACATACCGGAGGAGTTGTTAGCGACCACGCCACCGATGGTGCAGGCGGACCAGGAGGCGGGGTCCGGGCCGAGCTTGTAGCCGTAGGGTGCCAGGTAGTTGTTAACCATCATGATGGTCGCGCCGGGCTGCACGCGAACCTTCTTGCCGTCTTCAAGGACCTCGATCTTCTTGAAGTGGCGGCGGGTGTCGACCATCAGGCCGTCACCGCTGGACTGGCCGGAGAGGGAGGTACCGCCGGAGCGGAAGGTCAGCGGCAGGCCAAGGTCGCCGGCTGCGCGGAAGATGTTTGCGACGTCTTCGGCGGAGTCGGGGCGGACCAGGCCGGCGGGCACGAGCAGGTAGTGGGATGCGTCGTGTGCAATAGCGAGGCGTTCGAGTTCGGAGACGCTCGATTCGACGGCTTCTGCGCGTGCATCGGAAAGTAGACGATTGAGGGTGTCCGCGTAGGGGGACTTGAGTGCTTCGGACGTGTTTGACACAACGGTCATAATCTTGAGCTTCCTTACTGGTGAAGAGCGTAATGCTGTCCTTGTATCCAGTATCTTCCTTTGAACCCCGTCTTTTCTTCTTAGCGTTGGCTAAGCTTGGCGACTATCTGTCACTATATGGGGCGCCGGGTATGCGCCGGGCAGTGATGTGGTTTCCCCTTGTAGCTATTGGCATCCCGTGGGTTTTTGCATGCACTCGAGGGAGGCGTCTACGCTGCATATGGACCGATTCGGATTTTTTAGATTCCACCCGCCGGGCGCTGTAACAATTCGGCAGGTGGCGGCCATCGCGCTTTCGGGGCGCGAGCTGGGTGCGAGCTGAGAGGGCGAAGCTCAGAATGAGAGGTATTTTCTCCTTCGGCTCGCGGCGCTACAAAGCGGGGGAGTAGGGAACGGAGAGCGGTAGGTATTATCGACGGTTAAAAAGCGCGGGGCGGAAAGCTGCCTGCCTTCCGCCCCGCGCCGGTGCCCCCCCGCCGCAAGGGGGTGAAAGATTTAGGACTCGTCGAAGAAATCCTCGTCTACGCGCGAGAGCTCAGCGTCGTGAGGGTCCAGCGGGCCGATGCATCCGAGGCCACCACACCGCACAGCAGCGGCGATTTACCCGCCGCGCGCACCCCCAGATCATCCAGGAAAACACGACCGCCGGAGGGCACGCTCCGCTCCTGGCGAGTGGTCCCCGCGCAGTACACCCGAATCGGTGCGTCCGAACGGTTCTCCACGGCGGCAGAACTCGTGCGGCCCATCGCATCGTGAACAAAACCTCGCGTGCCCTGCTGAACAATATCGCCCGAAGACAGCGTCTGGCTCACGAGTGCCAGGCCCTCCGGGGCGGTCAGCTCGCCAGAAGAATCAACGCCCAGCGAGCGCACCGACACCACCCACTGCGCGTCATCGGCCAGGTTCGAGGTGGAGGCAGTCACCCGCGTCGCGCTCAACGACACCCCGGAACCACTCGCGCTCGCGGAAGGAGCCTCCGTGGTGTTGCGAACCCACACGCCGCCCATTTCACCCGACTCACCCGCCGGGAACTCCACCGAGGTCCCATCCTCATCGCGCAGGGAAACGCGCATGGGGGCCGTCGGCTCGCCGCGCCGCTCAAACTCAATATAGGAGTACGAGCCGGCACCCGAGGGGCCCTCGAACACGGCCTCCTCGACGGGGCCTCGACCCGAGAACAGGCGGTAGCCCTCACGCTCCTCATTAACGGGGGCGACCCCGCGGCTGACCGCAAGCGAACCGTCCACGCTGGCCGAGGCTGAGGCGGAAGAATCCGCGTTCGGCGTGGCGCACCCGCTCAGGGGCACGACGAGGACCGCGGCCAGGGTCAGCGCGATGCCGCGGGTCCGTGCACGGCCCCCGTGCAGGCCGTGCGCGGGAAGAGTCGAGGGCGTGGTGGGAAAGGCGGGGGAGAGGAAGCGTGAAGGGGTCATGGGGCACTCCGGTGTGGACTCATAGTCGGAAGGTATCGGCGACGCGCGCTCGCATTTTCTGCTGATGCATGCACCACACATTGTGCCAGTTCTGTGCATGCGGTGCAACGAAACCTCGCCGCGTCGGTACTCGCAGAATCAACCCCGCGGGCCTGCCAATGCACTCGGGGACGCTTGGGAACGCTTCGGGACACTCGGAGGCGCTCCGGGGCCCAAAGGGCGCAGAGTATCATGTCTCCTATGGATAGGACGGTACAGAATCAGGCACAGGACCCCGCGGACAACGACGCGTACGATCCCGCGCGGGACGAAGACTATGAAGAGGTAGTTGAAGAGTACGCCACCAGCGACGAACCCGATGGCACGCACCGCGAGAGCCACCGCATTACCCGCACGAGCCACCACCCGCACACGCAGGGTATTCCCGTCATGCCCCGGTCCGCGCTCGGCATCGGCTCCGCCGAGTCCTCCGCCGAAACCTATACCGACACCCGTACCGAAACCGCCCGCGAGGTGCGCGAACCCGGAACGCAGACGACCACCATCCGCACGGTCACCCGCACCGAGACGCACCCCGAGGCCCCGGCACACACTCCGCGAACCCGCCTCTTCCGCCGCCTGAGCGCGTACCGCGGCGAGAAGAACCTGGCCGCGTGGGAAGACCGCACCTCTACGCCCATGTTCGTGGCGTCCGTGCTGTACCTGCTTGCGTTCGCCGCGCCCATCATGAGCACGCGTATTCAGGAGCCGTACGACGGGTACCTCAACATCATTCAGATGATTCTGTGGGGCCTCTTCGCCGCCGACTACTGCGTGCGCCTGTACCTGGCGCCGCGGCGACTCTACTTCATCACGCACAACCTGATGAACCTGGCCATCGTGCTGCTGCCGGCGTGGCGTATCGTTAGCTTCCTGGCCATGATTCACCTGACCGCCAACCGCCAATACAAGAGGCTCTCCGAACTGGGGATGAAGCTCTTCGGCTACACCGCGATCTTCATCATCATGTTTGCCCTGTCGATCTATTCGGTGGAGTCCTCCGAGCCGGGCGCGATGATTCGTGACCTGCCCACCGCCTACTGGTGGATGTTCACGACCCTCGCCACGGTCGGCTACGGAGACGTTTACCCGGTCACCGGTATCGGCAGGGTCATCGCCGTGATCGTCATGCTGTACGGCGGGGGCTTGGTCGCGGTTGCTACCGGTGCGCTCGCCAGCTGGATTATCGAAAAGTTTGGTGGCAGGGAGGAGCAGGAGTACCCCGCAACCAAGGCTGACGTGGACGATCTTCGCCAGGAGATTTCTGAGCTGCGCGCCCTGCTGGCTCGTGAGTATGCACGTCGCGATAACCCGGCCTACACGCTTCGGGAGGTGGTGGACGAGGACGGTATTCACCCGGTACCCGCGGCGACGGATGTGCCCGCCGCTGGTTGGGGTGGCGGTTCGGGAGCTGAAGGCCCGAGTGAAGAGTGGGCTGGATTCAGCCGCCGGGTTGCCGCTGACCGCGCTGACTCTGGTGCCGAGACCGGTCGCGCTACCGGTAGCGAGGTTGCGGTGCGCGAGGATGTGTCCGAGCAGGAGCCCGTAGCTCTGCTGGAGGAAACCCGCCAGACCTTCACGATTATTCGTGAGAAGTTCTCATTCCGTTCCCGCAAGTAGCTTCGGGAGGCCCTGTTTCGGGGGCCCTGTCTCGAGGGGTTTGGGAGGGTACGAGCAGGTGCTCCCCTCAAAACGTATCGAAGCACCTTGAACGCACTTAATCCAACGGCAAGCAACATTTAATTTACAGCGCATCAAACCCTCATTGTGGCCGCGAGACACCCCGGGTGGTTAGCTCGAAACTATTCCCCAAAAAGTCAAAATGTGAGGAAACTATCACTCAAGATGCCTAGTAGGTCTACACAATAGGTCACCACTGCGGATACACTATCTGCGTGCTGGCGTACGAAGACACCCTGTAGCCCGCGTGCTACGGGGTGTTGTTTTATGTTCGTTTCGTTCCGGCATGCACTCACAACTCTCACTCAAACACTCATATCAATAGGAGCAATCCGTGGCTTCTAAAACCACTCTGGGCGTACTGGCTCTGACCGGTGCGCTCACCCTGGGCATGTGCGCCTCCGCAACGGCCGGCGCTTCTAGCTCATCGAATGGCGCATCCCTGGCCGCCCGAACGGTCACCGTCGATGACGCCTCGTTCGCCTCCGCTCGTGCCACCCCGTCCGGCGCGGCAACCTCGGAAATTCAGATTATCTCCGAGGTTCCCTCCTCCAGTTCCGAGACCTACGTTCCGCGCGATGACGCATCGCAGACGGAGAGCACGTGGCTACAGCTCGGTGATACCGAGAACTACGTGGCTGCCGTGGTGCGCGGCAATAAGATCACCGTGACCTACCACCTCAACTATGAAGAGATGGCCACGGTCGTCTGGGTCGGAACCTTCGAGGCCGGTCAGGGGGATTACAGCTGGACCTCGGTCGGCGACCGCCGAACGATGGACAGCAACCCGCTGGCATCTTCGGAATCCGAAAAGGAATTTGCGGTGCGCGACGGCATGCTGACCTTCTCTCTCACCTTCCGCGGTGAGACTCGCACGGTGCAGCTGACGAAGTTCGAGGGCTAGGGCCCGTAGCGTTGAGGGGCGCCGGTTTCGTTCTGGTGGACGGACCGGGCGCCCCTTTCTATTCCTATCGCGGGGCTCTCAGCCGGTCCGCACTGCCGACCCGTGGACGCCCCTGGTAGGAACGTGAAAACGCTATAGAATGGGACTATGAGCGAGAACACGACCCCCGAGACCGCCGCACCCTCGGTGCAGGATTCCTTCGAGCTACCCGGCGCACCCGACCAGTTCCAGCGCCTGTGGACCCCGCACCGCACCGCCTACGTGAGCGGCGGGCAGAAGGACTACACCGAAAAGACCTGCCCGTTCTGCACCGCACCCGGCCGCAGCGACGAGGAGTCTCTGATTGTGCACCGCGGCGAGCACGCCTTCGTGATTCTCAACCTTTACCCGTACAACCCCGGGCACCTGCTCGTGTGCCCGTACCGTCACATTCCCTTCTACGACGATGCGACCGAGGCGGAAACCCTGGAGATTGCGCAGCTGACCCAGCTCGCCATGAAGGTTCTGCGCGAGGTTTCGCACAACGACGGCTTCAACATTGGTATTAACCAGGGCAAGGTGGGCGGCGCGGGAATTGCCGACCACCTGCACCAGCACATTCTGCCGCGGTGGAGCGGCGATACCAATTTCCTGCCGATTATTGCCCAGACCAAAACCATGTCGCGCACCCTGGACGACATGCGTTCGGCGCTCGCGGAGGGTTTCGCCCGCCTGAGCTAGGTCGGCCCGTACTTCTTATCTCTCGGGCTCGCGGCGCTTTGAGAGCGTTCTTTCGCGGCGCCCCGCCAGGCCGGCTCTTTGCTGCTCTGCAGCGCTTCTCGGGCCGTTCAAACCGCTAAAGTTGATAGTCATGGATTACCCCAATCTGCTTGAGAACGCCTTCCTCGAGAACACCCTCGACGGTGCCGAGGCCTGCTCCACCGAACCTGCCGCTGGCGTTGGCGGCGAAACCGCTCCGCGCGCCCTCGTGTGGCGGCAGTTGCGCTGGGTGGACCGCCGCCCCGTACTCGAGCTAGAGGCCGTCGAGGCCGAACCGGGCCAACCCGGACCGAACGGGGCCGGCCCCGCGGAAGCCGAACTGCCAGTGCGCCCCGCGGGCCGACGCCTCCGGGTGCCGCTAACCCCCGGGGCTTACCTGGGTCTGCGCGTGGCCCTCGACGCATCCGGCGCGCCGTACCGCTTCTGCTCCGGCTACACGACCGGCTCGACCGACCCCGGCGCCCCCGGAACCCGCCGTCACCCGTGCCCCGAGGCCGCTCGCATCGACCGGGGCCAGCAGTGCCCCCGATGCGCCGCCCGCGACGAATTTACCGCCCTGCACAGCGCGCACCTTTACCCCGGAACGCTCACCGAATCCATGCGCGCCTACGCCATGCTGGAGCACCGCCTCTACATCGCCACGTTCCCAGACGGCACCCACAAGGTCGGTACGAGCTCCCTGACCTCAACCCCGCGGCGCCTCGACGAGCAAGCCGTCGCCACGGCCACCTACGTTGCGCTTGCCCCGGACGGGCTGACCATACGCCGCGCCGAGGACGCCGTGACCGCCCTCGCCGGAATCGGCCAGGTCAAACAGGTGGCGAGCAAGTACCGCGCCTGGACGCATCCGCTCCCGGGTGCTCAGCTGCGCACCGCCCACGAGGATGCGGTGGCCCGCGCCCGCGCCGCCCTCACCGAGTTCCTGGTGGGGGAGCCCGACCTGCAGCTATCCGCCCTGGATGAGCAGTGGGTTCCCTCCCTGGCGATGAACCGCCCGTACGCGGCCCTGCGCGCGCGCAACCCGGAACCGCTCGCACCGTGCGACTCGACGCTGGACGGCAGTACGGCCGGGTTCTTCTGCACGGGTGCGGCGGGCCAGTTTGTGAGCGCCCACGTGGGCGATCCCGACGCCGCGTTCCTCGTCAACACCGCCGAATGGCGCAACCTGCTGGTGGTTCCCGACCGGGGTTTTACGCGGGTGAGGGTGCAGGGTTCGCTCTTCTAAAACCGTCCGCCCGGCACGGTTCAAACCCGCCGCGGCCCGTTTTGGCCTGAGCGAACGCCCCCGCCGCACCCTTCAGCGGCACTGTGCGCGTGTACTAAAATGGTAAGCATGTCCAAACCCCTCATTCGCCTTCTGGGTCAGGGCGTGCGCTACGCGACTAAGCTTCGCGGTGGCGGCTCCGCGTTCCCCGGCCTCGTCATGGAAAAATTGCACCCGCAGTTCGTAGCCGAAGAGCTCGCGAAGCTGCCCTACGGCGTGGTCGTCGTCTCCGGCACGAACGGTAAGACCACCACCACAAAGATGGCCGTTCAGCTGCTCGAAGCGCAGGGCCTGAAGGTCTTCACCAACCGCACCGGCTCCAACTTCGTGCGCGGTGTGGCCGCCGCCCTGTTGGGCGAGATGACCCTCACCGGCAAGCTTGAAGCCGACATCGCCGTGCTGGAACTCGACGAGGCGCACGCCGTGCACTTCGTCAAGGCCGTCAAGCCCGACTACGCGCTACTGCTGAACGTTCTGCGTGACCAGCTGGACCGTTTCGGTGAGATTGACACGACCCGCCGCATGCTCGCGACCGTGGCCGCCGCAACCACCAACACCGTGGTGCTCAACCGCGAGGACCCGCGCATCCGCTCCCTCGCCGAGAACGTGCAGCCGGGCGTGAAGGTCAACTACTACGGTCTGGCCGAGTCCCTTCGCTCGTACTTCCCTTCGGACGACGAGATGCGCGGCGGCACTGTCGCGAAGGCAACCCTGCCCGAGGCAGACGTCACCCTCACCGCGTTCTCCGGCACCTCCGCAACCTTCGATGTGGCGGGTGCGGAGCGAGTCGGTGAGATTAACCTGTACGGCATCTACAACATCTTCAACGCCGCCGGCGCGATGGCCCTGACTCGCGCCGTCATGGGCGAGAAGCTCAATGAAGATAAACTCATCGCAGAGTTGGCGAAGATTACTCCCGCCTTCGGTCGCGGTGAGACCTTGAACGTGAACGGCCGCCCGCTGCAGCTGCTGCTCGTGAAGAACCCCAGCGGCTTCCGCCTTTCCCTGGCGAGCGCAAACGCTGACGACTACGCCACCATGATTACGATTAACGACCAGTACGCTGACGGTCGTGACGTGTCTTGGCTGTGGGATGTTGACTTCGACGGCCTGCGCGGCACTGGCGTGCAGATGGTCTCGGGCGTGCGCGCCTGGGACATGGCGCTGCGCCTGGAGCACGACGGCGTGAAGGTCGGCGAGGTCGACGAGAACCTGGCCGATGCGCTCAAGCAGTTCATCGCTTCCAGCGGTACTGCCCCCATGCGTATCTTCTGCACCTACACCGCCATGCTGGCCCTGCGTGAAGAGCTGGCAAAGATTACTGACGTTGAGAAGGTCTCATAATGACGGCAACCCACACTTTTGAGGGCACCCCGGCGCCCGGCCCGAACAACGGCAAGACGCTGCGCATCGTGCAGCTCTACCCGCTGGACATGAACATCTACGGCGACTGGGGCAACACCCTGGCGCTGGCCCGCCGCGCACAGGCACACGGCTTCGACGTGCAGATTCTGGACCACAACCCCGGCCAGGCCTTCCCCGAGGACGTCGACATTATCCTCGGTGGCGGCGGCCAGGACTCCGGCCAGTCCGTGATTCAGGACGACCTGCACGCCATCGGCGGCACCCTGCGCTCGCTGGCCGAGGACGGCGTGCCCATGCTCGTCATCTGCGGCCTGTACCAGCTGTTCGGCAAGGAGTTCCGCACCCGCGAGGGCGAGGTGCTCAAGGGCATCAATATCTTCGATGCGCACACGGTCGGCGGCGACGAACGCCTGATTGGCAACATCGTGGAGGAGTCCGAGGAGTTCGGCACTGTCATCGGTTTTGAGAACCACTCGGGCCTGACCTACCTGGGTTCCGGCTGCACCCCGCTGGCTACCGTCACTAAGGGTGAGGGCAACAACGTGACGGACTCTTACGAGGGTGCGCGCGTGCACAACGTCATCGGCACCTACCTGCACGGCTCGCTGCTGCCGAAGAACCCGAAGATTGCGGACTACCTGATTGAGCAGGCCGCGATTCGTCGCTTCGGCGAGTTCACTCCGAACGCGATTGACGACTCGCTGGTGGAGAAGGCGCGCGCCTCGGCCGCGTCTCGCCCCCGCTAGCATCCTATTCCGGGCGGTGGCGTGCACTCTAAGAGGTGGTGCACGCCTCCGCTACGGTATAGTTGATTGAGTTATAGTACAGTGCGCGGAACGTTTCGCCGTGCCCGCGCAGAGGTTTTGACTAAGGGAGATACGAATGTCGGGTCACTCTAAATGGGCGACTACTAAGCACAAGAAGGCTGCTATCGACGCTAAGCGCGCGAAGGCTTTCGCGAAGTTCATTAAGGCTATTGAGGTTGCGGCACGTATGGGTGGCGCCGATATCGCCGGTAACCCCGCTCTTGACCTTGCTGTGTCGAAGGCGAAGAAGAACTCCGTCCCCAACGACAACATCGACCGCGCTATCAAGCGTGGCGCCGGCCTGACCGGTGAGACCATCGACTACACCGAGATTATGTACGAAGCACGCGGCCCGCAGGGTACCGCCCTGTACATCGAGTGTCTGACCGATAACCGTAACCGTGCAGCGTCTGAGGTTCGCCTGGCCGTGACCCGTAACGGCGGCACCATGGCCGACCAGGGTTCGGTTGCCTTCCTGTTCGAGCGTAAGGGCGTTGCTGAGGTCACCAAGACTGACGGCCTGACCGAGGATGACGTTCTGATGGCTGTTCTGGATGCCGGCGCCGAAGAGGTCCTGGACGAGGGCGATATCTTCACCGTCATCTCCGCACCTACCGACCTGCCCGAGATTCGTAAGGCTCTGGACGAGGCCGGCCTGGAGTACAACAACGACGACCCGGTCTTCCGCCCGACCATGCAGGTCGACCTGGACGCCGAGGGCGCCAAGAAGTTCCTGAAGCTGGCAGACGCCATCGAGGAACTGGACGACGTGCAGAACGTCTACTCGAACGCTAACGTCTCTGACGAGGTTGCTGCTCAGCTGGAAGCCGAGTAGTCACCGCCCGAGCGCGCCACTTCTGAGCGTGCACTGAAGCCACTTCCCGGCCGGCCCACCGCGCGTGGACCCGGCGGGAGGTGGCTTTTGAACGTTATGCCGGTCGGCGCCCGGCCTAAACGCCCGGCCGTGCTCCGGCTGGCGGCCCCGCGAACTGCGGTATCGCAGACTTTACCCCGCGAAGGCTCCGCGAAGACCCAGTGAAGACCCCGCGAACTTTGGAAAGCGAACTGTGGAAGGAAAGCACACGTGAACGCTGCATCCGCCGCGCGCGATAGCATGCGCGAAAACCATACGGTCGCCGCCGTGGACCGCGTGCCGGGGGCGACCCGCATCATGGGCGTGGACCCCGGCCTCACGCGCTGCGGCTTCTCAATGCTCGACATGACCGCGGACCGTAAGGCGCACTTCGTGAACGTGGGCGTGGCGGGCACCGACCCGGCCCGCACGCTGGACCAGCGCATCCTCTGGATTTTCAACGCGGCCTCGCACTGGCTGGACACCTACCGGCCCGACGCCCTGGCGATTGAGCGCGTCTTTGCGCAGGAGCAGGTGAACACGGTGATTGGCACGGCACACGCCTCGGGCGCGGTGATTTCTGCCGCGGCGATGCGCGGCGTGCCGGTGTTCTTCCATACGCCCTCCGAGGTGAAGGCGGCGGTGACCGGTAGCGGTCGTGCGGATAAGGCCTCGGTGGGTCGCATGGTGACCCGCATTTTGGGTTTGAACGCCATGCCGAAGCCCGCGGACGCGGCCGACGCGCTGGCCATCGCCATCTGTCACGGCTGGCGCGGCGGCGGCATCGGCTCGGGTATTAACATGTCGGCGCAGACGCAGACGCACCAGGGATCGCGGCCCGCGAAGGCTCGCCGTGCGGGTTCGTTGACCCCCGCGCAGCGCGCCTGGATGGAGGCGGAGGCTAAGGCCCGCCGCTAGGGGTGCCGACTCGTTACCCTTCGAACAAACCCCTTCGAACGTACCGGGAGCTGGATTCGCTAAAGAATTCGAATACCCCTTGATTTCAGAAGAAATATTCTAATATACTGATAGTATCTTCCCGTGGCATACCCGCCGGCCCCGATGCGCGCCGGCGGCACAGCAGGCCGCGAGGGGAGTGCAGTATCGTTCGCCCCGGCGCGGGGCGTTGAAAGGTGGAGAGAATGATTGCATCGCTGACCGGCCGCGTGGCCCAGGTGGGGCTTGACCACGCGGTGATTGACGTTAATGGTTTCGGTATGCTGGTGCACGCCACCGCACGCACTCTCTCTAAGCTACGCACGGGGGAGGAGGCCACCGTGCTGACCACCATGATCGTGCGCGAGGAGTCCATGACCCTCTACGGCTTCTCGGAGCCGGCCGAACGCGAGGTCTTTGACATGATGCTCTCGGTCTCGGGCATCGGCCCTCGCATCGCCCTGGCGGTGCTGAGCGTGCACACCGCCGCGGAGGTGGAGCGAGCCGTGGCCACCGGTGACGACAAGGCCTTCACGAAGGTCCCGGGCATCGGCCCGAAGGGTGCCCGCCGCATCGTGCTGGAGCTTGCCGGCAAGCTGATTCTGAGCGACGGCCAGACCGACGAGCTGCCGCTGAGTCAGGGTATCGTGTGGAAGCCGCAGGTGCTGGATGCGTTGACCTCCCTGGGCTGGAGCGAGAAGGACGCCTCCGCCGCCATCGACGCGTACGTGAAGCACAATCCCGCCGCCGAGAGCGAGCCGGTGGGCGTGGCTCTGCGCGGTGTGCTCGCATCCCTGGGTACGCAGAACACGGTGGGTCGCCACTAGGGCCGCTCGCCGAGCCCTTGGCTGATCCCGGCCGATTTTGGCGCGCCCGTTACCTCGCGCCTCACTCACTCCACGAAAGAAGAATTTTATGACCCAGAACCCCTACGATCCGCAGGCCGCGGCATCCCCGGTTTCCGGCGGGTATTTTCCCGGTCAGGTGCCCGGCGTCCCGGGTGCGCCCGCGCAGCGCCTGGTCGCAATGGAAGAAGAGCCCGAAGAGAAGATGATTGAGGCGGCCCTGCGCCCCAAGTCCCTGGACGACTTCGTGGGTCAGCGCCGCGTGCGCCAGCAGCTTTCTCTCGTGCTGGAGGCCTCGAAGATGCGCGGCCGCAGCGCCGATCACGTGCTGCTTTCGGGCCCTCCCGGCCTGGGTAAGACCACCCTGGCCATGATTATTGCGGCCGAGATGGACGCGCCCCTGCGCATCACCTCCGGCCCCGCGATTCAACATTCCGGGGATTTGGCGGCGATTCTGTCTTCGCTGACCCCCGGCGAGGTGCTGTTCCTCGACGAGATTCACCGCATGAGCCGCCCGGCCGAGGAAATGCTCTACATGGCGATGGAAGATTTCCGCGTGGACATCGTGGTGGGTAAGGGTGCCGGCGCGACCTCCATTCCGCTGGAGCTTCCGCAGTTCACCCTGGTGGGCGCAACAACCCGCGCGGGTCTGCTGCCCGGGCCTCTGCGCGACCGCTTTGGCTTTACCGGTCACCTGGAGTTCTACTCGGTTGAGGAGCTGGAGCTGGTGCTGCGCCGTAGCGCCGGCCTGATGGACATGCAGATTACCTCCGAGGGCTTCACCGAGATTGCGGGTCGCTCCCGCGGCACACCCCGTATCGCGAACCGCCTGCTGCGCCGCGTGCGCGACTGGGCCCTGGTGAACGGCGTGGACCGCATCAACGCGCGTGATGCCGCGACCGCCCTGGACATGTACGAGGTAGATTCGCGCGGCCTGGATCGCCTGGACCGTGCCGTGCTGGAATCGCTCATCCACAAGTTCGGCGGCGGGCCGGTTGGCCTGTCCACCCTCGCCATTGCGGTGGGGGAGGAGACCGAGACCGTGGAGACCGTGGCGGAGCCCTACCTGGTGCGCGAGGGCCTGATTGGTCGCACCCCGCGCGGTCGCGTGGCCCTGCCCGCGGCCTGGGAACACCTGGGTCTGGAGGCCCCCGAGATTCAGCTCTAGAGCCGCACCGGCCAAGACATACAGCAAGTAGCCCGTGGGAGGTATCGCCCCTCCCGCGGGCTCTTCTACGCGTTCGCAACAGCTCTTCTGCAGGCTCTGTCGGCGTCGCCAAGCCCTGCCGACGACATAAAATTACGCCACGGGCTGGATAAAACTCAGGTAAACCTCACAAAAACGCTGGTTCGGTGCGCTAAAGCTCCTGCTCTCGCGTAGGATGGATACGTACTGTATCTACGATTCCACGCCTTTTAGCACGCTCAACCCGCGCGGTGAGCGGCGCGGGTGCGGATGTGAAAGTGAGACCATGGATTTTAACCTCCTGATTATGATTGCCATGATGGCGTTCCTGGCATGGATGATGTTCTCCGCCCAGAAGCGTCAGCGTAAGCAGATGGAGGAACTGCGTGCAATGCAGCAGTCTCTCGTCCCCGGCACTCAGGTTATGACCGGTTCCGGCTTCTACGGCACCGTCGTCAGCACCGATTTCGATGACAATAAGATTCAGCTGGAGCTGGCTAAGGGCGTTGTTATCACCGTGGCGCTGAACGCAATTATGAGCGTTGTTGAGGACGAGGCCCCCGCCGCACCCCTGACCGAGGACGTCGAGCCGGCATCCGCGGAATCTCAGGCTCCCGCGGAAGGCGGCGTCTCCGAGGACTCCTCGAAGACCGCCCAGTAACTTAAGACCGAACGACCCGGCGCCGCGCACTCGGCGTCGGGTTTTCGCGTCCGCTAAGGAATCTGTAGAACACCAAATCTACACACAAAAATACTCATAGAAGGAACATTATGGCTAAGCGTTCACCGCTTGCAGCCGCGCGAGGGGCGCTCCTCTCGATGGTCCTGCTCATGGTTGTGATGGCTGCCGGCATCTTCGGCAGCACCTACTCGGGAGGCTCCTGGGCACCGAAACTGGCCCTGGACCTCTCGGGTGGTACGCAGATGATTCTCTCCCCGAAGGTCAACGGATCATCGGACGGGAACGTTACCCAGGAGCAGCTGAACCAGGCGGTTGAGATTATTCGTCAGCGCGTTGACGGCGCCGGCGTGTCTGAGGCGGAGGTCACCACCTCCTTCGGCTCGGGTAACAACGTGGTCGTCTCGGTTCCCGGCACGATTAGCTCCGAGACCCGTCAGCTGATTCAGGCATCCGCAAATATGACGTTCCGCCCGGTCCTGGTGGCCGGTCAAGGCGCCGCGGTTGCCGAGGGATCCCGCACCGCGGACGACAAGCTACCCAAGCCGACCGCCGAGCCGACCGACGGTTCGGACCGCAACTGGATTACCGCCGACCTGTACAAGCAGTACGAGGCGAAGGACTGCACCGCGGCCCGCAGCGAGGACGCGGATAGCGCCGACCCGACCAAGCCGATGGTGGCCTGCTCCGCCGACGGCAAGGAGAAGTACATTCTGGGTCCCGTGGAGCTGAATGGTAGCGATATTTCTACCGCGAGCCACACCCAGGAGACCAGCGGCCAGGGCGTAACCACCGGTCGCTGGGCTGTGACCATTCAGTTCAACGATGCCGCCCGCGAAAAGTTCCAGAACATCACCTCCCGCCTGAACGCGATTCGTGCCCAGAACTCTTCTGATGCGCGTGCTCGCTTCGCGATTATGCTGGACGGCAAGGTGCTGTCCGCCCCGATTTCGCAGGCCGTGATTTCTGACGGTA
Organism: Rothia sp. HMSC062F03; assembly: GCF_001836905.1. NCBI lineage: Bacteria > Bacillati > Actinomycetota > Actinomycetes > Micrococcales > Micrococcaceae > Rothia > Rothia sp. HMSC062F03. Next base: position 49,688 of record NZ_KV830898.1, read on the forward strand.
AGCCGCAGATTACCGGTAACTTCACCGAGCAGCAGGCGAAGGCTCTCGCCGATCAGCTGAAGTACGGCGCCCTGCCGATTAGCTTCACGATTCAGTCGGAGCAGCAGATTTCTGCAACCCTGGGTTCGGAGCAGCTGCGCGTGGGTCTGCTAACCGGCCTGATTGGTCTGCTGCTGGTGTTCATCTACTCGCTGTTCCAGTACCGCCTGCTGGGCTTCGTGACGATTGCGTCGCTGGTGGTTGCCGGCATCATTTCGTACGAGGCGATTGCTCTGTTGGGTTGGGCCCTGAACTACCGCCTGTCCCTGGCCGGTGTGGCCGGTCTGATCGTGGCGATTGGTGCGACGGCCGACTCGTTCATCGTGTACTTTGAGCGTATTCGTGACGAGATTCGTGCGGGCCGCACGATTCCCTCGGCCGTGAACCACGGTTGGAAGCGCGCATCCCGCACGATTCTGGCCTCGAAGGCCGTGAACCTGCTGGCCGCCGTGGTGCTGTACGTGGTGTCCGTGGGTTCGGTGAAGGGCTTCGCGTTCACGCTGGGCCTGACCGCAATCGCCGACCTTCTGGTGGTGTACCTGTTCACCCACCCGGCGCTGACCCTGCTGGCGAACACCCGTTACTTCGGCGAGGGTCACCGCCACTCGGGCCTGTCGCCTGAGTCGCTGGGTTCCACGCCGCTGTACCGCGGTGCCGGTCGCATCCGCACCCCGGAGGAGAAGCAGCTGAGCATCGCCGAGCGTCGCCGTGCGGAACGTGCGGCTGAGGAGTCGGCCTCCGACGACGCTGCTTCCGCTTCGGACGAGAAGAAGGAGAGCTAGGCATGGCTACCGATGTGAAACCTAATGCTTTTGCCCGCTTCGGTAACGACCTGCACTCGGGTGCCCGCTCATACCCCTTCGTGGGTAAGCGCCGCCTGTGGCTGGCCCTGGCCGCGCTGCTGATGGCCGTCTCGGTTCTGATTCCGGCGGTTGGCGGAGGCTTCAACCTGGGTATTGATTTCCGCGGCGGTTCGGAGTTCGTGGTCTCGAAGACCGCGCACGTCGATGTCGCAACCGGCGAGCGCGTCATTCACGAGAAGGCGAAGGATGCCTCCGAGGTTCACGTGACTAACATTGCGCCGGGCACGATTCGCGCGCAGATGAGCAAGCTCAGCGATGATGAGACCCTGCAGGTGAAGAAGGCTCTGCAGGAGGCGTACGGTGTCTCTGAGAATGACGTGACCTCCTCGTTCGTGGGCCCGACCTGGGGTGCGGATGTGACTCGACAGGCCTTCTGGGGCCTCGTGGTGTTCGTGATCCTGGCCCTGGTGGGTATGGCCTTCTACTTCCGCACCTGGAAGATGTCGCTGGCCTCGATTGCGGGTCTGTTCTTCACCGTGGTGGTGACGGTCGGCCTGTACGCCGCGTTCGGCTTTGAGATTACTCCGAGTGCAATTATCGGCTTCCTGACGATTCTAAGCTACTCGCTGTACGACTCGGTGGTGGTGTTCGACAAGATCCGTGAAAACACGGACGGCGTGCTGGAACGCCGCGACACGACCTTCGCCGAGCAGATTAACCTGGCCGTGAACCAGACCCTGGTCCGCTCGATTAACACCGCAATCGTGGGTGTTCTGCCGGTGGGCGCGATTCTGTTCATCGGCGCGTTCATGCTGGGTGCGGGTACGCTGCAGGACCTGTCGCTGTCGCTGTTCGTGGGTATTCTGGTGGGCATGTTCGGTACGCTGTTCGTGTCTGCCCCGCTGTACGCGACGCTCCGCCTGGGTGAGGCTAAGATTCGCGAGCACACCGCGAAGGTTGAGAGCGGCGACTTCAAGGACGACGAGGAGGCTGAGGAGTCTGACTCTGAGGGCTCCGAAGACTCTGGCAATGAGGGCTCCGAGGATTCCGCGGAGGCACCCGCCAAGAAGTCGGTCAAGAAGCCGGCCCGCGCGACGATTGAGATTCATCGCGTGAACGTAAGCGAGTAGCCCGCGTTCTCGCCGACACTGGGGGAGTCGATACCGAAAGGTGTCGGCTCCCCTTTAGCGTGCCCGGTTTAGCCTACCCGGGCGTGTGCGGTTGGGGCGTGTCAAAACGCCGCATAGTTTGGTGCCTTCCGGGCCGCTGGGTACGATAAGAGTAGAAGAAGCTGTGCGCCCGCGTGTGAGCCAGCCAACCGGCCCGGTGGTAGCTTTCAACGATGAGGAACCCGAGCGTGCGGCTGATTATCGTGAGCCCGAAGGAGCCTGGAATGAGTGCAGAACCTGCCGTGAACGCCAACGCTGAGACCCCCGCGCCGAACGAGGCTGCCCAGGTGAAGCCCTCCCAGCCCGCGCCGAATCGGGCCGAATCTAAGCGAGCCGCGGCTGACCAGAACACCGCAGCGCATCCTGCTGCGGAAGCCGAGGACAAGCCTGCGGTTCGCCCCGCCGGCCCGATTCCCCTGCCCGAGCCGGATGCATCCGTCGCGAAGAAGCACCGCGGCTCGCACCGCGTCATGGCTGCCGGTGGGCGCAGGCCGAACCGCCTGGTCTTCGGCGGCCGCACCACCATGCAAACCTCCGACGCGAACGGCGAAACGATTCACTTCTCGCCCATGATCGCGCCGGTCGTGCGCGCGGTGCGCCGCTACCACCCCGACGAGGATATCCGCGTGCTGCAGCGCGCCTACGAGGTGGCGAACCACTACCACGAGGGCCAGAAGCGTAAGAGCGGCGACCCGTACATCACCCATCCGGTGGCTGTGACCGCGATTCTTGCGGAGATGGGCGCGACCGGCCCCGTGCTCGCCGCCGGCCTGCTGCACGACACGGTGGAAGACACCGACTACACGATGGAGCAGCTCACCGAGGAGTTCGGCGAGGAAGTCGCCTACCTGGTCGACGGCGTGACCAAGCTGGATAAGATGACGTACGGTGAGAACGCCTCCATCGAGACGATTCGTAAGCTCGTGCTGTCCATGAGCAAGGACATTCGCGTGCTGCTCATCAAGCTTGCCGACCGCCTGCACAACGCCCGCACCTGGCGTTTCGTGCCGCAGGCTTCCGCCGCGAAGAAGGCGGAGGAGACCCTGAAGATTTACGCGCCGCTCGCGCACCGCCTGGGCCTGAACACGATCAAGTGGGAGCTGGAGGACCTCTCCTTCGCCGCCATGAGCCCGGAGATTTACGCCGAGATGGTGCGCATGGTCGGCGAACGCACCCCCGCGCTCGAAAAGTTCCTGAACGAGGCGCGCACCAAGATTACGGAGCGCCTGTCACAGGTTGGCATTGAGGCGACCGTGACCGGCCGCCCCAAGCACTACTATTCGATTCATCAGAAGATGAAGACGAAGGGCCGCAGCTTCGACGAGATTAACGACATTCTCGCGGTGCGCATCATGGTTGAGGAAGAGGCGGAATGTTACACCGTGCTCGGCCACGTGCTGTCCCTGTGGCCGTCGATGACGGGCCGTTTCAAGGACTACATTAAGAACCCGAAGAACAACAACTACCAGTCGCTGCACCTGACCGTGTACGGCCCGGGCAACCTGCCGCTTGAGATTCAGATCCGCACGTACAAGATGCACGAAGAGGCTGAGTACGGTGTGGCTGCGCACTGGCGTTACAAGGCGGCATCGCGCGGCGAGAAGGTCGCACCTCGCGCAGGTGCACCCGCGAAGGATCCGCAGGAGCCGAGCACCCAGACCTCGGCGATGATGAACGTCGGCATCCTGCAGTCTATTGCCGAGATTTCGAACTCCAACCCGGAGTCGGAGAAGTTCTACGAGTCGCTCGCTGACACCCTCGACACCGACGAAATCGTGGTTCTCACCCCCAACGGCGAGGCAATCGCCCTGCCCAACGGCTCCACCCCCGTGGACTTCGCCTACGCCATCCACAGTGAGGTCGGCGACCGTACCGTCGGCGCGAAGGTCAACGGCCGCCTCGTGCCGCTGCACACGGTCCTGCCCACCGGCGCCACCGTGGAGATCATGACCACGAAGAACGAAGACGCCGGACCCAGCGAGGACTGGCTGAAGTTCGTTCGTTCCTCACGCGCTCGCACGAAGATTCGCCAGTACTTCGCGAAGGAACGCCGCCTGGAGGCGCTGCTCGCCGGCCGTGAGATGCTCACCAAGAGCATGCGCAATAGCGAGCTGCCGCTGCAGAAGATGATGAGCCCGGAGATTATGACTCAGGTGGCTCAGCTGCTGCACAAGAACGATGTGGCGTCGCTGTACCGTGCGATTGGTGAGCACGAGATTGCGCCGAAGCAGGTCATTGACACCCTCGTTGAGGTGCACCGCGGCGACGAGCCGGCACCCGAGGTTGAGGTCAGCGACTTTGATGAGACGCTGCTGAAGTCGACCCGCAAGGCGATTGGCGATAACGGCGTGATTGTGCCGGGTGCTGAGGGTGTGCTGACGAAGATTGCGCGCTGCTGCACCCCGGTCCCGCCGGATGACATTATCGGTATTGTGACCCGTTACAACGGTATTTCGGTGCATCGCCGCGACTGCCCGAACATGCGTAATGCTGACGAGGAGCCGCGCGTGACGACGGTCGAGTGGGCGTCTTCGCCGTCCGCTACGTACCGCGTGCAGATTCAGGTGGAGGCCCTGGACCGTAAGGGCCTGCTGAGCGATCTGATTCGTGCGATCTCAGAGTCGGGCGTGAACATTCTGGATGCGCGCGTGCACACTTCGGAGGATCGTACCGTGGTGGACCGCTTCGCCCTGGAGCTGGGTGACCGCTTCATGCTGGAGCACGTGCTGAACGTGGTCCGTAACGTTGCTGGCGTGTACAAGGCGTACCGCCTGACTGGCGCGAAGCCCTCGGAGGCGTAGGCTCTTTAGAAATATCCTTCATGTGTTGATTTTTGGGTGCTGGTTTTTGTACTCTTGAGTTAACCGTTCGGCCCGCTACTCTTGATGGAGTAGACGGGCCGGATTTCTATTTTCTGGTCTTTACGTTGAGAAGCCACATGTGTTCAACACATGTGGCTTCTCGCCGTTAAGCGGGTTGGGTTCCATAATGACGAACCGGCGAGTGCGGGGTCTGGGGAAGCCGTATACTGAAAGAGTTCGCGCTGCCGGGTACGAAACGGCTTGTGGAAGCTATGAACGCTCCCACCGAGTAAGGCATCTAAACCGGCGCTGGCGCATGTGTACGACCGGGACCGTACGGGTCCCGAACTTTTGACGTTTCTTCGACTAGAAACGATAACTAATGAGAGGTTGACCGCCCTATGACAACGCAGTCTACGGATTCTTCCGCTACCACTGACGAGCACCGTAACCGCAACGCGGAGCGTGCGCAGTTGCACTCCACGATTTGGCGTATTGCGAATGACCTGCGCGGTTCGGTGGACGGCTGGGACTTTAAGCAGTACGTGCTGGGTATGCTCTTCTACCGTTATCTCTCTGAGAGCCAGGTGCGCTTTGTGGAGAAGAAGTACGGTCTGGACCAGGCTTTTGAGCAGATTCCTGATGAAGCTTTTGATGAGGATACCCGCCGCATGCTGGTGGAGGAGCGCGGCTTCCTGCTGCTGCCTTCGCAGCTGTTCTCTGTGGTGCACGCGAAGGCTCGTCAGGATCAGAACCTGAACGAGACCCTTGCGAACGTGTTCAAGGCGTTCGAGGAATCGGCGCGCGGTACCGAGTCTGAGGATAACGTGAAGGGCCTCTTCGACGACTTTGTGCTGGACTCCAATAAGCTGGGTGTGAGCCCGGCGGCTCGTCACGAGAACCTGCTCAAGCTCATGGATGCTGTGGCAGACATGAACTTGGATAAGGGCTACGAGGACAGCGAGAACGACGCTTTCGGCGACGCCTACGAGTACCTGATGGGCATGTACGCGGCGAATGCGGGTAAGAGCGGCGGCGAGTACTACACTCCGCAGGAGGTTTCGGAGCTGCTGGCGAAGATTGCCATGGATGGCCGTGATGCCGATAAGATTCGTACCGTGTATGACCCGGCCTGTGGTTCGGGTTCGCTGCTGTTGAAGGTTAAGCGTGAGCTGGGTAAGAACTCGGACGGCCTGCGTTTTGTGGGCCAGGAGATTAACCTGACGACCTATAACCTGTGCCGCATGAACATGATGCTGCACGGTGTGCCGGTGGATGATTTCAGTATTGCGCACGGTGATACTCTGATTGACCCGAAGCACCGCGGTGGTGCGGGCGGCGATTTTGAGGAGCCGTTCGGTGCGATTGTGTCTAACCCTCCGTATTCGACGAAGTGGAAGGGTGATGATGACCCGACCCTGATTCACGATGACCGTTACGCCCCGGCGGCTGTGTTGGCGCCTAAGTCGAAGGCTGACCTGGCGTTCACTATGCATATGCTGGCGTCGCTGGATGAGGCGGGTACGGCTGCGATTGTTGAGTTCCCGGGCGTGCTGTACCGTGGCGGTACGGAACGTAAGATTCGTGAGTACCTGCTGAAGCAGAACGTGGTGGATGCTGTGATTCAGCTGCCCGCCAACCTGTTCTACGGTACGAGCATTGCGACCTGCATTCTGGTGTTGAAGAAGGGTCGTCGCAATGATCATTCGGTGCTGTTCGTGGATGCTTCGCAACTCTTTGATAAGGGCACGAACCAGAACATTCTGGGCAAGGCGCACCGTGAGAAGATTCTGGATGTGCTGGCGGCTCGTGAGGAGCGTGAGCATTTCTCGGCGCTGGTTCCGGTGGAGAAGCTGCTGGAGCAGGAGGCGAACCTGGCGGTGTCGAGCTGGGTTGAGCCGGAGGATACCCGTGAGCGTGTGGATATTGTTGAGCTGAATTCTCGTATTGAGAATATTGTGGCTCGTCAGGCTCAGTTGCGCGTGGAGATTGACGCTATTGTGGCGCGACTGGAAGGCGGCGAGTAGTCGTGGCGGAAGTGACGAATTATATTGACCGCCTGGTGGCTGAGCTCTGCCCGGACGGGGTGGAGTACCGCCCGCTGGGTGAGCTCCTTGGCTATGAGCAGCCGACGAAGTACCTTGTGTCGTCTAAGGACTATGACGACTCGTACCCTACGCCGGTGCTGACTGCGGGTAAAACGTTTATTCTCGGTTATACGAATGAGACCGAGGGCATTTACCCTGCATCTAAGGAAGAGCCTGTCATTATTTTTGATGACTTTACGACTGCCTTTAAATGGGTTGAATTCCCGTTTAAAGCTAAGTCGAGTGCTATGAAGATGCTGACTTTGAAGAGTGGAAATAATTCACTTTTTAAGTATGTCTATTATGCGATGCAGTGCATTGTGTATAACTCGTCTGACCATGCTCGACAGTGGATTTCTAAGTATTCGAATATCGAGGTTCCTGTTCCGCCGCTGGAGATTCAGGAAGCGATTGTTGAAATTCTCGACAAATTCACGAACCTGGAAGCGGAGCTGGAAGCGGAGCTGGAAGCGCGTACTCTGCAATACGGGTACTACCGTAACTCACTCTTCGAAGCCCTCGACTGCCCCCGCGTTCCTCTGGGTTCTCTGGGAACCCGTAACAAGGGAATTGCTATCACTGCATCGAAGATGAGGACTCTTGAACCCGGTAATAAGGACGTCAGAATCTTTGCAGCTGGTTCTACATTTGTAGATACGGATTCATCATTCATTCCTGACAAGGGAATTTTGGAAGGTCCTGCAATCATTGTGAAATCTAGGGGTCATATCGGATTTGAATACTACGAGGGTAGATTTACTCATAAAAATGAGCTCTGGTCGTATTCTCTGACCTCCAATCTCGTGGAACAGAAGTTTATTTATTACTATCTTTTGACTCAGGCCTATTCCCTGCATGAACTTGCGCGAGGAAAGTCTGTGAAGCTCCCTCAGCTTGCCGTCAAAGATACTGATGAATTGCTTGTCCCTGTTCCCTCTCTGGAAGAGCAGCAGCGCATTGTCGATATTCTCGACCGCTTCGACGCCCTAACCAGCAGCCTCTCCGAGGGTCTACCCGCAGAGCTCGCCGCGCGTCGCAGCCAGTACGAGTACTACCGCGACCAGCTACTCACCTTCCCCCGCAAGGGCGAAAACCAGTAGCCAGCCGCGCATCAAACTGCGCATCACGCGCGAACCCCGTGCAGGGGTAGTGGTCACCCACCACCCCTGCACGGGCCGCTAGACTTCAACCACATACCTCAACCACACTCAACAGGCCAAACTCAACTGGCCGAGCTCACCAACCCCGAGCCCAACCATCCACACACTCAACCCCTACGCAAAGGAGCACCCCGTGGAAACCGTACCCAACCACCCCCGCCCCACCGAAGGACGCACCGAAAGCATCCTCAGCTCAGACGACTTCACCGTCATTGCCAAGCTCAAGGGAACTGGCCTCTACAAGGAATGGAAGGCCCAGCACAAAAATAAGCGTGAGCACCAGAGCGAAGCGCAGCTCGAATCCGAACTCATCGAAACCCTCAAAACCCAGGGCTACGACTACCTGCCGCGCCTCACCGACGAAGCCGCACTCATCCGCAACCTGCGTGAACAGCTCGAACGCCTCAACACCCGCCCCGAAGAAGGCGCCTACGGCCCCAACAGCGGCTTCCACTTCACCGACGAAGAATTCAACCGCCTACTCACCGAACACATCGCCCGATCCAACGACGGCATCCTCGAAAAAGCAAAGCTCATCCAGGAAGAACGCTTCATCGACTTCCGCCTCGAAGACGGCACCCTGCGCAACATCATGCTCATCGACGCCGCCTACCCCGCACGCAACCACATGCAGGTCATCAACCAGTACCGCGTACCCGCCCCCAACGGCAAAGTACTCAACCGCTACGACGTGACCATCCTCGTCAACGGCCTGCCCCTCGTACACATCGAACTCAAGAAGCGCAACGTGAGCATCCGCGAAGCCTTCAACCAGATCGAACGCTACCAGAACGAAGGCTTCCAGCAGGACCAGCACCGCCTCTTCGAATACGCCCAGATCTTCGTCATCAGCAACGGCTTCGAAACCAAGTACTACTCCAACACCGTGCGCCACAAGCACGTCGAAGACCAGCAGAAAGCCGGCCGTAAGACCGACTCCGGCGGCTCCGCAGGCAAGAGCTTCGACTTCACCAGCTACTGGTCAGACGAACAGAACAATCGAATCAACGACCTAATCCTCTTCGCGCGCACCTTCCTCACCCGCCACACCCTCGCAAACGTCCTGACCCGCTACTGCATCTTCACCGTAGGCCAGGACCTGCTCGTCATGCGCCCCTACCAGATCGCGGCAACCGAAAAAATCATTAAGCGCGTCGAAATCGCCAACAACAACCCCAAACTCCTCGGCACCAAAGAAGCCGGCGGCTACATCTGGCACACCACCGGCAGCGGCAAGACCCTCACCAGCTTCAAGACCGCACGCCGCCTGGCAGAAACCGGGCTCGTCGACAAGGTCATCTTCGTCGTGGACCGCAAAGACCTCGACTACCAGACCATGCTCGAATACAACAACTTCCAGGCAGACTCCGTCAGCTCCACCGGCAGCACCCGCGAACTCAGCGAACGCCTCGCCGACCGCGGAACCAACATCGTGGTCACCACCATCCACAAGCTGTCCAACCTCATCACCGCCGACTCCGAACACCCCGTCTACGGCCAGCGCGTAGCCATCATCTTCGACGAATGCCACCGCTCCCAGTTCGGCCGCATGAACACCGCCATCAAGAAGCACTTCAAGAAGTACAGCATGTTCGGGTTCACCGGCACCCCCATCTTCGAAAAGAACTCCGCAGGCGGCCCCGGCACCACCACCGTCGAAGTCTTCGGCGACTGCCTGCACACCTACACCGTCGTTGACGCCATCAACGACAAGAACGTGCTGAAATTCCACCTGGAATACACCAACACCAGCCCCCACTTCGCCGAACTCGAAGAAACCTCCTACGCAGAAGAAATTGCCGCCGAACGCGCCGAAACCCCCGACGCGAAGGAACTCGAAAAGTTCGCAAAGAGCAAGGAAGTACTCGAAAGCCCCGAACGTATCGAAGCCGTAGCCACCTACATCCTGGACAACTACGACCGCAAAACCAACCAGAGCGCAGCCACCAGCTACGACATCAAAAAGACCCGCACCATCAACGGCGTCACCGAACACTACGTACAGCGCGTGCGCGGCTTCAACTCAATCCTGGCAACCTCCTCCATCGAGGCCGCCTGTACCTACTACGACACCCTCAATACCCTGCAAGAAGAGCGCATCGCAGACGGTACCCTGCGCCCCGAACAGAAGCTCAAGGTCGCCATCATCTACTCGCAGGGCAACGGCGGGCAGCTCTTCGACACCTTTGGCGAAGAAGAAAACTTCACCTTCGCTACCGAAGGCACCGGCAGCCGCATGGACGGCTTCCTCGAAGACTACAACACCATGTTCGGCACCAACTTCAGCACCGACGGCGACTCCTTCGACAACTACTACAAGGACGTCTCCCGCCGCATGAAGGTACGCGAACTCGACCTGCTCATTGTCGTGAATATGTTCCTGACCGGCTTCGACTCCAAGACCGTCAACACCCTCTGGGTCGACAAGAACCTGAAGATGCACGGCCTGGTGCAGGCATACAGCCGCACCAACCGAATCCTCAACTCGCTCAAGCCCTCCGGCAACATCGTGTGCTTCCGCGACCTCGAACAGGCCACCAAGGACGCCTTCACCCTCTTCGGCGACACCGAAAACAGCAGCGGCCAGTCCGCCCTCGACATCGCGTTCACCCGATCCTACAAGGAAGCCTACGCCGCATACGATAAGGCCGTATCTGAACTGCGCGAAGAATTCCCCATCGACGAGGGCGGATCCATCACCGTGGACACCACCGAAGACAAGGCCCGCTACATCGAGGTCATGAACAAGGTGCTTGAACTGCAGCAGGAACTGCGCGTGCACGACGAGTTCATCCGCGACGGCGGCAACGAACTCATCAGCGACTACGACATGCAGGGCTACACCGGTGTCTACAACGACATCTACGAAGAAGCCCGCGAACTGCGCCGCGAACAGGAAGAAGCGAAAGAAGGCGCCGACAGCGAGGGCGACGGCGAAGAAAAGCCGACCGGAGTTGACCTGTTTGACCGCGTATCCTTCCTGACCGAACTGGTCAGGCAGCAGGAAGTCGGTGTGCTCTACATCCTGGAGCTCGTCAAGGCAGCCCGCGCCGCACGCCACGGCAAGGCGGCAGGGGAGAGCGGCACCTCCGAAACCGCGCAGGACAGCGTGGAGCACTTCCGCGACCGCGTGCGCCTCGCAATTCGTAACGACGCCGACCTGCGCGAAAGCGGCGATATCATCGAGGACTACTTCGACACCTACCTGAACGAGTCCGAAGACCACGACGTGCAGGAACACTTCCACCACTACGTGACCGACCGCCGCACCCGCGAAGAAGACACCATCGTGAAGGACGAAGAGCTGGACTCCGCAGAGACCCAGCGCGTCGTCAACCGTGCACTCAAGGAAAACCGCCGTACCATCCCCGGCAAGATCAGCCGTCTGGTCAAGGGCAAGATCTCGCTCTTCGGCGGCAAGCTCGGCGGTGCGAAAACCGAGGACGCAGCAACCAAGGCGAAGCGCGTGAAGCAGAAGCTGGAGAAGCACATTGTCCGCTTCATGCCGTTCCTCGGCGGAAACTAACCCGCGGTTATTTGCCGTAGTTAGAGGTAATCGGCGGTAATACCCCGCCTAGAGGTAATCCGCCCAGAAGCCACATGTGTTTCGAAAAGCCACTTCTTTGGTGGCCTCTCGAAACACATGTGGCTTCTCGCCGTTTATGGGGGAGGGCCGGTATCGGCACGGATCTACGCTGCTGGGCAGCTCCTCTGCCCGGTGCCGATTTTTGGTAATGACTTAGCGTCTTTGGCAATGGTTAAAACCCCAGCCCAAAGTCACTAACCCATGGTCGAAGTCCGTAACCCATGACCGAATTTTCCGTCCGGTGTATGGGAGGCGGGGCAACGGCACACAGGAGGCAAGCCCGTCCGCACCTAATCTTCCGCGCGGCGGGGGAGTTTGGCAGGGGGAGTGCGCCTCCAGAACATCCCTCGTCGCACAATATTTTTTGTGTATTTTCTTCGGCGCGGGGTGGTGCATCCCCTTATCTTGTCAGGGGTGCCCCGTACCTTGGTGGTAGAGAACAATGACGCGTTCTCATTCCTCCATCGAACGACCAAAGGAGAAACCCATGTACACGGATGGCTACTACAGCGATGAAGACTTCCGCACCTTCTGCTCCGGTCAGGACGCCGCCAACATCGACGACTTCTTCACTGACAACGGCGAATACCTCATGGAACACCTGCCCGAAGTCACCGACCGCGAGTTCCTCGCCGGCCTCTGCTACGGTAACCGCTGCGATGCTCTCTGCCAGAGCGGATACGCCTTCGACGAGGCAGAAGACGCCCTCCGCGACATGTACGCGCTCGCCGTCTGAGCCGGGATGCGGCGGAGCCGCCGGGGGAGTAGGGTCCTGCATTTTGACGGTGCGATGGCCTGACAGAAGTGGCTTCGTTGCCGTAAGAGTATAGGCATCGTTGCGGTAGGCAAATGTTGTTTGATAGCGAAAATAATGTATTGCGGTTTTTTGACTGTCATAAACCGCAAAAGAGTGCAAACATGGCTAAATTTCCTGTAGGGTGGTTCTGGGACTCATAGTGATGCGCCGGTGCATTGATAGCGTAGGAAACCTCGTCTGGTCGCTTTTGGATACGTTGATGTATCTAAAGAAAGCTTCTCGACTAGTACATATACACACCATCACCGACGATTGGAGCACCCCTAATGGGACCTGAATCCGTTTTGACCCGCCGTGCGCTGCTGAGCGGTGGCGCACTATTCAGCCTGACCGGCCTGCTGGCGGCATGTGGCCAGCAGGCAAATAACGAGGCGGCAGCCACCGCATCTGCCGTGCCGAGCGAGTCGCCTTCGGCTTCCGCGGCAGCGTCTGAGTCGCCTTCGGCAAGCGCTACCCCGTCTACTGTCCGCGGCTACTCTGGACAATCCAAAGCCCCCGACGGTGAATACCGTAAAGCTGACGGCTACGGTCCTGCCCAGAACGTCCCTAAACCTAATGCTCCTGAAGAGGGCTACCGTGAGAAGTCTGTTGAAGGTATCCGTAAGACGATGGACGCTTGGGTTAAATGGACTAATTATGGAATTCAGGTAGGCGATTTTACGGAATCCCGAAAGTATATTTCCAGCGATTTTACGGAGGAACTGGAAGGGTATAAGAGCTTTGAGGATTTGTATAAGCGCGGTGGTTGGATTATTGATGGCATTGACAACTATGTTGCTGATGGAAATCCGTGGTCTGAGGATGGGGAAACCTATTTTTGGAAGGCATATCGCGAGTGGAATTATATAACTCTTGTGGAGCCTACTGGCGAGTGGCACAGAGACGTCAATATCCAGAAGGATAACGATACGTGGAAGTTTGAGTTTAAGTACTCCGATTCTTCCTGGAAGATTGTTGGCTGCGAACAGGTAGATGACTAATATGCGTACTTTACGAAAAGTCACTTACACTGCTGCTATTGCTCTCTTACCCGTTTTAGAATGCGTATCGGGAGCTAACGCATATGTTGTTACTACCTCCTGCTCTGAAACTTCCGCTAAGGTATGTCAAGTCGAAGTCAAAAAATCGACTACGCGACGAGGAACCGATGGACATCACGATGGACACGGAAATTCTGGTGTCGCTGACCAGGAAATTCAGCAACAATATACTTATTCCACAGTAAATCAGGGAAATGGCGTAAAAGTTACCTACGCCAACGAAAATCCCAATATTATGTCATGCACAACCAAAGACGGAAGAATAGGAACATTCAAGTTCACAAATATGTCGCTTGAATCTGGCATTCCTGTAGATCACGGAAGTCCTCGAAGCCCTTCCTCTGCTAGTTGCATTCCCAACAATACCCGCACCCTCACCAGTGCCGACAGCCCAGGTCCCACCGGCCCGACCTACGAAGAAGTCATGGAGGAAATCCGCCACGCTGCAAAGTCGCTAGAACCAGGTAAGCCGACCCTGCATCAGTCCTATAACAACCCCGCAGGCACTGGCCGAGCAGAAGGCGACCCCAACGTCTACAAGGGCGATCAGATCAACTTCTACGTCGATGACGGAGGCCCCTACCGCCTCGAAGCAGACATGCTCGCCGGACACGTCGAAATTGAGCTCATGCCCTCCTCCTATGTCATCGAGTACGGCAATGGTGATACAGATACCAACTACACCGCAGGCAAACCGGTCACCACCTACCCTCGTGAGCGTCCGAGGCAGACGGATACCAGCTACGCCTACAAGCGTTCGGGTAACTTCCACGCGTACGCGACCGTGCACTACACGGCTCGTTTCCGTGTGGATGGTGGCCCGTGGCAGATGATGGAGGTGACTCCGCAGGCGACCAGTGATCCGTTGCTGGTGCGTGTGTGGTGGGTTGATGTGGGACGCGTC
>NZ_KV830898.1:64193-64915 GCF_001836905.1 Rothia sp. HMSC062F03
CTGCGATGAAGACGATACTCGTTGGGGCTGTAAGAACGATCCGACGATGGGCAAGAAAGATAATCCGAACCCGCGTCTGCGTAAGGCCGATATTCGTACCGGTCAGCGTTGGCACCTGAACGATAACGGTGACGGGGACACGGAGTATTCGTTGCACCGCGACTGGCCTGACATGTAAACCAGCTGACCCAATATATAGATAACCGCAGCAGGCGGCCCCGAATGTTTGAACATTCAGGGCCGCCTGCTTTTATGTGTCTAAAATTTCGACCATAGGTTAGTGTCTTTGGTCGTAGTTAAAAGCCATGGTCGAAGACACTAAACCATGGCACAAATTCTGCAGGGGCGACGCCTCCCACACAGGTAAAGATTCGGTCATGACTTAGCAATTTCAGTCATGACTTAGCGTCTTTGGCGGTGGTTAAAACCCCAGCCCAAAGTCACTAACCCATTACCGAAAAACCTAAACCACAACCGGCTCCCGCCCACCTGGCGCATCCGGGGCCGCCTGCTTTTTAGACAGAGGTTTTCGATAGGTTAGTGTCTTCACCGTGGGTCTTTAACCCGCATTAAAGTCACTAACCTATCGAAAATCCATGAACCCGGTGCGCCCTCCATCTGCATCGGGTGGGGGCGCGAATATAACCCCCGCAGACACGCAGAAGCCACATGTGTTTCGAGAAGCCACGATATTGGTGGCTTTTCGAAACACATGTGGCTTC